>JACRNJ010000005.1 GCA_016219285.1 Deltaproteobacteria bacterium | reverse complement strand
TGAAAGAACTTATTAAGGTTATCAAACAATATATAGAGTCTCATAACCAGAACCCTAAAATATTCGCTTGGACTGCTTCCGTCCAATCTATTATGAGCAAAATAGCTATAAGTAAAGAAGCGTTGGTAACACCACAATAGCTTGCTTTATTCTTTTGTCAAGTTACCGCCTCCATTTAAAATCATTTTTTCCGTTCCTTTGACTGGGTCATCATCAAAATAACGGCTAACGAGAGATGTTGGTTTTTACGGAACTGGTAAAACAATTGACAATAGCAATAAGGTTTGATATAGACTTAAAAATATTCCTGAACATATATTCACATGGAGGATATAATGTCAGTTTCAGCCTATGTGTTTATAGAATGTGAACATGGCAAGTCTATGTCGGTGGCGGACAAGATAGGCAAGGTAGGCGGCGTCCGGGAGGCGCATGCCGTAACAGGCCCTTATGATGTTATTGCTTATGTAACTGCGTCAAATTTCATGGTCCTGGGCGATGTTGTAATAAAGAAAATTCAGGGCGTGGCAGGGGTAAGGAAAACCTTGACTAATGTGGTAGTTGAATAGTTTGACTCACATACCTGTAGTTTGCCAGACCCAACCTTTGGTTGGGTGCCCCATGGGCGTTTTTAAAAGCGCCGATAAATCGGCACACTACAATGAAGAACCCTGCGGCAAGACCGCAGGGTATCAAAATCAAAACAACTTAAGTCGCGTGTTGTCATTCCTGTGAAAACAGGAATCCAGTTCTGCTGCGTATGGAGTCCCACGCCCCGCTTAAAACATGCGGGGACAAGCTTCGTGGGAATGACGATAAGGTAACCCTGTGGCAAGACCACAGGGAATTGCAAGTTAGATTATTTCCCCATCACCTTTACAACAACCCTTTTTTTCCTCTGACCGTCAAATTCTGCATAATAGACCTGCTGCCATGTCCCGAGGTCCAGCCGACCTATTGTTATGGGAATAATTACCTGATGGCCGATAAGCAGGTTTTTGAGGTGGGCGTCACCGTTTGTTTCGCCTGTTCTGTGATGTCTATAGTCCAGCCCATCAGGGGCAAGTCTCCGCAGCCAGTCATCTATATCCTGAATAAGCCCTGATTCTGCATCGTTAACGTAAATCCCTGCTGTTATATGCATGGCAGATACCAGCGCCATCCCGTCTTCAATGCCGCTCTTTTTTACTATTTCTTCCACTTCATCTGTAATATTTCTATATTCCCTTTTTTTCTTTGTTTCAAAATAGAGGTATTCAGTAAATGTCTTCATATAATTGTATCCCTTTTCCAGTTTTTATCGTCTGTTTCCGGATAGTCTATATTATAATGGAGTCCCCGGCTCTCCTTTCTGAGCATAGCGCATTTTATAATAAGCTCTGCTACGGTGGCAATGTTTCTCAGCTCAAGGAGGTCGCTTGTTACGGTAAAATTCCAATAGTATTCGTTTATTTCGGCCCTGAGGTTTTCTATCCTTCTGTGCGCCCTGTCTAATCTTTTGTTTGAACGCGCTATGCCCACATAATTCCACATAAACCGCCTTACCTCATCCCAGTTTTGCGAGATGATAACAGCCTCGTCGCTGTTGACTGCTCCGCCTGTCCGCCATGCCGGTATTCGGGGGATTGCAGCATCTTTGGCAGCAAGCCCTTGCGCCTTGATGCACGTCCTGTTTGCAAAAACAAGCGCCTCCAAGAGTGAGTTGGATGCCAGGCGGTTAGCCCCATGCAGACCTGTGCAGGCCGTTTCACCGATTGCAAAAAGTCTTTTTATTGAACTCTCACCGCAATCATTTGTCAAAACCCCTCCGCAGATATAATGCGCGGCAGGAACCACCGGGACAGGGGTTTCTGTAATATCAAAACCAAATGAAAGGCATTTTTCATATAGGTTTGGAAACCGTGTTTTTATAAATGCTGGGTCTTTATCTGTTATATCCAGATAAACACACTCGGCGCCGCTTTTTTTAAGCTCAAAGTCAATAGCCCGCGCAACAATATCACGCGGGGCAAGGTCTTTCATGGGATGGTAACTGGTCATGAACGGCGTACCATCTTTTAACCTTAAGATGCCGCCTTCACCTCTGACAGCCTCGGAGATGAGAAAACTTTTTGCCTTTGGATGATACAGACAGGTTGGATGAAATTGAATGAATTCCATATTGGCTATGCTTGCGCCTGCCCTGTATGCCATTGCAATACCGTCTCCTGTTGCAATATCGGGATTGCTGGTATAGAGGTAGACCTTTCCTGCGCCTCCTGTGGCAAGGATTGTGCCCTTGGCTAAAAATGTGTGGACATCGCCGCTCTTTTTATTCAGGATATAAGCGCCCCAGCAGGTATCGCCGTTCAGTTTTTCTATAAATTTAGAATGGGTTATCAGGTCTATTGCAATGTGATTTTCATAGATGGTTATTTTCCCCTCCGCTTTAACGGCTTTTAAAAGAGCCTCCTCTATCTCCTGGCCTGTCATATCTTTCGCATGAACTATCCTCCGCTTTGAATGACCGCCTTCTTTTCCAAGGTCTAACTCTTCTATGTTATTTACCCCCACACCAAAATCTTTGGCGCGGGAGTCTGCCATCCTTTTGCTAAAACTTGCGCCGAACTCCATGAGTTCTCTTATCCTGTTAGGACCGTCCCTTACCACCATTTCAACAATATCGGGATGGCATAGGCCTGCCCCTGCCTCTATAGTATCCTTTATATGGGCTTCAAAACTATCCTCTGCGCTAAGAACCGACGCTATGCCTCCCTGGGCATAAAAGGTGGCGGACTCCCATTTCTCCCGTTTTGTAACCAGAGAGACATTTCCAAATTTTGCGGCCTTTAGCGCAAAACTCAGGCCTGCTATCCCGCTTCCTATTATAAGAAAGTCCGATTTTATTTCCATGTTCAAAAGCGTAAGATATTATAATAAAAATGTCAACTCTTGACAAAAACAGGAGGGTTAGCCTTCTACTCAATCTCTTTTTCTGATTTTATTTTGGAAAAGATAAAATCCGCTATTTTGTCAAGGGTCAATCACCCATATTGTCAACCACGTATATTGATGTGGGTTGACAATAGCTTTGCCTGTATGGTATTAAACCCCCCACACCAAAAATTTTGGTGGGGGGGAAATTCGCCATGATTAGGGCAACTATAAAGCAGTTTGAGGAGAAGGCATTAAAAGGAGAAGGCCTTTCCTGTGCTGAAGGGTGTGCGTTGATAAATCTGCCCGACAACTGCATCTTTGACATCCTTGCCTCAAGCGAAAAGGTTCGCACGTTTTTCAAAGGTAATGAGGTAAATCTCTGCTCCATCATAAATGCCAAATCAGGCCTATGCCATGAAGACTGCATCTTTTGCAGCCAGTCTGTGCATTATGATACAGGCGTTAAGACATATCCAATGACAGAGCCTCAAACAATTGTAGAAACAGCAAAGGCAGCTTCACAGAACGGCGCAAGGGAGTTTTCTATTGTAACCAGCGGCACCTCGGTCAATAAAGACAGTGATGTTGCGATTCTTGCGGAAGCGCTTAAAAAAATGCAAGGTGAAACACAAATGGAGCGGTGTGCCTCTCTGGGCATTATGAATGCCGAAACCCTGCAAAAACTCAAAGACGCAGGCCTTCAGAGCTACCATCACAATCTTGAAACAGCCAGAAGCTTTTTCCCAAATGTATGCACAACCCATGATTATGAAGAAGATGTCAATACTATAAAAACAGCCAGGCGGCTTGGCCTTTATACTTGCTGCGGCGGTGTATTTGGCCTCGGCGAGTCAAGGGAGCAGCGTGTGGAACTGGCAGTAACGTTAAGGGAGCTTGATGTGGATTCCATTCCCATAAATTTCTTAAATCCGAGACCAGGCACTCCATTAGAAAATGCGGCTCATCTGACACCGTTAGAATGCCTTAAGATAATTGCGCTTTTTCGTTTTATGCTGCCGGCAAAGGATATTGTCATCTGCGGGGGAAGGCAGGTGAATCTCAGAGACATGCAATGTCTGATATTTGCAGCAGGCGCAAATGGCATGATGATCGGAAATTATCTCACAACCATGGGAAGGCCGCCGGAAGAGGATTTACGGATGGTGAAGGATTTGGGGTTGAAACCAAGAAGGCCGTGATGCGTGAACGTGATGCGTTTGCATACTACTTTGAACAAGAACTGTCTCGCCTCAAAGATGCCGGCCTTTACCGCTCTCTGTCTCTTATACAAGGCGCTCAGGAGCCAAGGGTTGCGATAAACGGCAGAGAGGTTATCATCCTCTGCTCCAACAACTATCTCGGCCTTGCCAATCACCCAAAGATTAAAGAGGCCGCAATCAAGTCCATTGAAAAATATGGCTTTGGTTCCGGCGCTTCAAGGCTTGTATCAGGAAATATGGAGCCACACAGGGAGTTGGAGGAACGGCTTGCAAGATTCAAAGGCACAGAGGCTGCGCTTGTATTCAATTCAGGCTATCATGCAAATATAGGAATCATCTCAGCCCTTGTGGGCAAGGGTGATGTGATATTTTCAGACAAGCTCAATCATGCCTCTATTGTGGACGGATGTCTTTTAAGCAAGGCAGAATTAAAAAGATACCCCCATTGTGATATGGATAGGCTGGAACGATTGCTGCAGGAAACGGAGAAGGGGAGAAGCGGAGCAACGGAGAAAGATTTAACGGCTCACCAATTCGCCAATTCACCAATTCGTAAGTTAATTATTACCGACGGCATTTTCAGCATGGACGGAGACATTGCGCCGCTGCAAGATATTTCTGTATTGGCGGATAAATACAACTGTGTGCTAATGGTTGACGATGCCCACGCAACCTGGGTTTTGGGTATAAATGGCAAAGGAACATTAGAGCATTTTGGCATAGATAATCCCGATATAATACAGATGGGAACGCTCGGAAAGGCTCTCGGCTGTTTTGGCGCATATGTAGCTGGAAGCAGAAAACTTATTGATTATCTCATTAATAAGGCAAGGTCATTTATCTATACAACAAGTCTGCCTCCCACCGTGTGCGCGGCAGGCATTGCCGCAATAGATATAATAGAAGATGAACCTCAAATAAGGCAGGGATTATGGGATAGGGTTAAGTTTTTCAGAAAGGGTCTTAAAGAGGCAGGCCTTAATACCATGCAATCGGAAACTCAGATTATCCCCATATTGATTGGCGAGGCTGATAAGGCAGTCCGTATAAGCAGGAGCCTTCTGGACAAAGGGATATTTGTTCAGGCCATAAGGCCTCCCACAGTCCCTGAAGGCACAAGCAGATTAAGGATTACCCTGATGGCGAATCATTCATTGGATGATTTAAAGTATGCGCTGGATACCATAAAGGAAACGGTTGCTAATTTTGCTTAAAGCCACAGAAATTAAAGAGCGGCAGCAGGAAATAGAGAAACGGGGAATTCTTTCTTTCTCCGATTCCGCGCTTATCTTCCTCCACGGCTGGGCATCTGATTCAAGGGTATGGGAGTATCAGTTGGAAGGGTTTTCAAAGGATTATGAGTTGGTTACTGTTGACCTTCCGGGGCACAGTGAAAAAGATATGTGGAATGAACCATCCCTAAAGCCGGCCGCTGCAAAGGTTTTAGAAATCGCAAATCGAAAATCGAAAATCAAAAATTGTATAGCTGTCGGCTGGTCTCTCGGCGGTCAAGCTCTTTTACAGGCAGCCGCAAAAATGCCCGGCTATTTTAAAGCGCTCGTGCTCATCGGGGTATCGCCATGTTTTACTGCAAAAAGAGATTTTCCTTTTGGACAATCTGCGGGTGTAGCAAAACTGATGCTAAAGGACTTAAAAAGAGATTTTACAAAAACTATGGAGAGGTTTTATCCTTTGAATTTTACAGAAAACGAGCTTCTGCAGCCTGAGGCAAGATGGTTTGTAGAGCTTTATAAAAAACCTAGCACAAAACCCTTTCGCGACAGCGCTGTTACATCCCTTGAGGCGCTTTTGGCAATTGATTTAAGGGATATTATCCCTACTCTAAAGATTCCTGTGCTTATCATACACGGCACAAAAGATAATGTCTGCCCAGTTGATGCAGGAAAATATCTTGCAGAAAATCTGCCTGATGCAAGACTTGAAATATTCAAAGGCGCAGGACATGCCCCATTTTTGACAAAGGCGAAAGAGTTTAACAAAATTGTAAAAAGTTTCATAGAAACATTATGAGCAGCTATCAGCAAACAACATTCATGGGTCGGCAATTAAAAGACAAGATACGAGCATCTTTCTCCAAAACCGCAATCAACTACGACACCCTTGCTCTTTTCCAGAAACAAGTGGCAGCGGAATTGATTGATTTCGGATTTAAAACCTTGTATTCCACATCCGTGCCCAAAGGACACCTACCACATCTCAGAATTTTAGACATCGGCTGCGGCACAGGCTTTCTTTCATACGGTCTTGCAGATAAATTTCCCGACGCAGATATATTTGGCTGTGACATTGCCCATGGAATGCTCAAAGTTGCGAGTTGCAAGTTACAAGTTGCAAGTGATAAAAAAATACATCTTATAACCACTGACGGGGAAATATTACCTTGCAAGAATGATACCTTTGATATCGCAGCTTCAAATCTTACATACCAGTGGATTGACAATTTAGAAAGGTCTTTTAAAGAGGCGTACAGGGTTTTAAGACCAGGAGGGGCATTTATCTTTTCTACACTCGGCCCTGAAACATTAAAGGAATTGAGACAATGCTATCTTGACGCATCAACCATTGCTCACAAAGACGGCCTGCCGCCTTTTATGGATTTTTCAGAAAAGCAGGCCATACAATCTGTTCTTGAAAGTGTGGGTTTTAAAAATATATCCATTGAAATAGTGAAGATGATAAAGACCTATCCTGATATGTGGACGCTATTAAAAACCATGAAATCCATAGGCGCAGGCAATCCATTCAAAGATGGCGATAAAAGCCTTGGCAGAGGCTCTTTATTAAAAAAGATGGCAGAGGTGTATGAAGAAAGATTTCAGATTCAAGATTCAAGATTCAAGTCTTGCAGCCTGCATCTTGCAGCTTGCAACTGCATTTATGCTACTTATGAGGTCATGTTTGTAAAGGGTGTAAAATTGCAAGGGGGTGACTGACGTTCAAGACTTGCCGCTAATAGGAATCCAGTTTTTCATTAGCGACTTGCTTAAATTTGTTTTGAAGCTTTTCTTTGAATGTTTTGCCGACTTTGTCAAATACATCCAGCAATTCAGGAAAAGTGTTTCTTCCTCCAAGCAAATCCCAATATTCCTCTCCAATAAGGAAATCATTGGGGTGGTTCATCATTCCCACTTCTGTAAATCTGGAGTAGGGTTCTGGGTGGTATGGATTGTAGGGAAAAGCTAAAAAACTTTGACTGGCCTTCTTTTTCTTGCAACCCACTCAAGCAATTTTGTTTTGCTTTTTTCAAAAACATCAATATTAGACTTTACCGTTTTGATTTCAAAGTAAAACTCTTCTTTTCCTCTCCGCATAAAAAAATCAGCAATGTTGCCTGATTTTTGGAATTGCCCGCCGGATGAAGAAGCAGCAATAACCTCTGAAGTTTCTTCTGTAATGTTGGCTGTTCTGCTGCCGTTTCTTAATTCCGTTACGATTTTATCTATAACTGTTTTTTTGTTGTTTTGAAATAACGCTGCCAACTCCGTAGCTTTTGAAACATTCGTCGCTTGTTTCACTTGCGATTATCAAGGAAACATCTTCATAGATAGACATCCCCAGTGTTGTAGCAAGAGAATGGATGAAGGAGTATGCCGCAATCTTTTCATTGTCCTGAATGAGCCTTGCAAGAAAGGGCATTGATGCAGTTTCCCGGCCGTATTTCTTTAGCTTGCTTTCAATCTTGTTGGATAACAAGCCGCTGATTTTGTCTCTTTGGTTTTTTGATAGTGGCATTGGCTATTTCTGTTTCAAGTGGAAAATGATTTCCGAATAGGCGCCCTTGTCTTTTTCCGTGCGGTTCAATACCGGCCGTTTATATTGATTGACTATTTTCATTCCTGCTTTTTCTGCAATGGCAGGATACATATTATATTTGTCATTTGCCACGAGAAAAATATCATAATCGTCAGATAAAAACCTTTTGCAGTTATTCAGCACGTCGGCAATGCCCTGTATGTAACTTGCCTTTGCCGCGCTTCCTTGCCCTTTGCAAAGCGGGCCTATTTCCAATTCGTCTTTGCGTTTAAAAGCGAAGAGGTCGTAAGCGTAAGCGTGCTGTTCATGATAATCAATGAGGCCGACATACGGAGGACTGGAAAATATCCCCTTGATTTTTTGTTTCCGCGCTAATTCTGCAAATGCTGGATTTCTTTTTTCAAGTTCTTTGAAAATATCAATAGCGCGGCTGTCTCCGGTCAAACACGCCTGATAAGTCTGTGTGCGCAGCTTGTCAAACTGCATAAGCCGTTTCACCGTGTCTTGAGAATAAGTCTCCCACCACTTGAGGATGGAAAAAAGCGGCTTGCATACCTTTCCGTGTTTTGCGCAATAATAGGTTGCGGTTATCGGCTCTTTAAGTGTTGCCAAATCTGCATGGGTTGTAGCTCGGCAGGAGCGAATGGTTCTGCTTAAAATGATGCTGATGATTTTTTTTGTGTCTCTGTTTTCAACCTTTTTTATTTCATTAAATACAAATTCAATTTCTTTTCTGATGTACTGTGAATACCATTTGTCAAGGAAGGAGTTTGTCTTGTCTTGCCGTAATTTGATGTTGTATTCCTTAACGAGCCTATTGAAAATGGGAAGAAATTCCTTTTCTTTTTCTGCGCCATATTTGTCCTCGTTTATTTCTCCTCTTTTCACTTTGTATTTATAATCAGGAACCGGAAAATATTTATTGTTAAACCGGTAAAGCTCTTTTAGCAGTTTTTCCTCAAACTCAAGGGTGTGCGAGTCAGAAAGAAACTCTTTGAATGCTTTGCTGATTCGGCTGATTTGATTTTGAACGTCAGCCATGTCGTATCTGCCTGCCTTGCAATTTCCGATTAAAGAATTGAACGCCGAAACATCAATTCCGATTGCGTGCATTCCGAGTTCGCATGCTTGAACCAGTGTGGTTCCGCTGCCGGCAAACGGATCAAGAACAATCTCCCCTTTTTTGAAATAAATCTCTTTTTTGAAATTATCGGTATGGCCGTCAAGAAAATATTCAACCAATTGCGGAATGAATTTCCCTTTATACGGATGCAGCCGGTGAACATGCTTGGTTGTTTCAGCTTCTTTGTATTGCTCAAAAGACAAAGCCCAGTTCAAATCTTCGCCAAGCCGGTCTTTCCATGAAAGTTCTCTGTGGCCGTTGTAAGATTTGTAATAGTTAATTAGTTCGCGTTGGGAAACTTGGGTGGTTCCGTTACTGCCGATTTTTTTAATTCTTCCATATTGGATGAGATACGAAATATTTGAGGTTGTTACATTCTTATCCAAATAATGAGTAGCCCATTCACTTGCCTGTTTTATGGTTAAAAGGTCTGCCATGTTTTAGCCTTTTTCTTATTCAATGCAATTTTGTGAATTATTGCCCACCTCCTTTATATTGTCAAGCCATTTTAAAAGTGCTAAAATCAAGGCCGCTATGAAAACAAAAAGAAATAAAGGCCTTGAAAAAATTGACAAAAAACACCTCTGGCATCCTTTTACGCAGATGAGGAAATGGGAAAAAGAAACTCCTCTTATCATTGAAAGAGGAGAGGGAAATTATCTTATTGACACCAATGGCAGGAAGTATCTTGACGGCGTTTCGTCTCTATGGGTGAATGTGCATGGACACAGAAAAAGAGAAATAGACAACGCAATTAAGGCGCAGATTGATAAGATTAGCCATTCCACTCTTTTGGGTCTTGGAAATGTGCCTTCCATTCTTCTGGCAGGGAAACTTGTAAAGATTGCGCCAAATGGTTTGACAAAGGTCTTTTATTCAGACAACGGCTCAACTGCTGTTGAGATAGCTTTGAAGATGGCATACCAATACTGGGAGCAGAAGTCAGAAGTCAGAAGTCAGAAGTCAGAAGTAAAAAAAACAAAATTCATATCATTCACCGGCGCTTATCACGGTGATACATTCGGCTCCATGAGCGTTGGTGAGATTGATGTGTTTGTTGAAAAATACAAACCCCTCCTATTTCCAACATACAAGGCATATTATCCATACTGTTATAGATGCCCTATTGACAAGATATATCCGTCCTGCAATATCGCCTGCATAAAAAATTTCGAAGAGATATTAAAGAGGCATTATAAAAAGATTGCGGCGTGTATCATTGAGCCGATTGTCCAGGGTGCTGCCGGTATTATTGTCGCGCCACATGAGTTTTTAAAAAAGGTAAAAGGGCTATGCGCAAAACACAATATCCTTCTCATTGCCGATGAGGTTGCAACAGGTTTGGGAAGGACAGGAAAGCTCTTTGCCTGCGAGCATGAGAATGTAATGCCTGATTTCCTCTGTCTTGCAAAAGGGATAACAGGCGGCTATCTCCCGCTCGCTGCAACTCTAACTACAGAAAAGATTTACAAGGCATTCCTCGGCGAATATACAGAGACGAAACAATTCTTTCATGGCCACACATATACAGGAAATCCACTCGGATGCGCAGCTGCCATAGCTAATCTAAACATATTTAAAAAAGAAAGAACTCTTCAAAAACTCCAGCCAAAGATTAAGCTGCTGTCTGAATTGTTAGCAGGTTTCAAAGAGCTGCCACATGTCGGCGATGTGCGGCAGAAGGGGCTTATTGCAGGCATAGAATTGGTCAGAGATAAGAAAACAAGAGAGCCTTTTCAGACGGAAGAACGTATTGGCCATAAGGTTTGCATGGAGGCAAGAAAATATGGCCTTATCATAAGGCCTTTGGGAAACGTCATTGTAATAATGCCGCCGCTCAGCATTACAACAGCAGAGCTGCAGAAGATGATGGATATAATTTATAGACGTATTGAATCTGCTGCAGGAGATTGACGCATATCAAAGCCTTGCCAATACCCCTTTGTTCACCTCAGCAACTTTATCCTTTCCAAACAATACCTCCACCAGTTTAAATGCAAATTCTATGGCAGTGCCTGGCCCCTGGCTTGTGATAATATTTCCGTCCACAACAACCCTTTCATCGGAGATTTTCTCTTTTTCCAATTTTGTCCTTACCGTAGGATGGCTTGTAACAATTCTGCCTGCTGTGACGCCAATGGCAGAAAGCGCTGTCGGCGCAGCGCAGATGGCTGTGACAAACCTCCCTTTTTTGTGAAGCCTTTCTACTATTTCTTTTATTCGCAAGTCCTTTTTAAGATTTTCTGTGCCAACAGCGCCGCCGGGCAGGACAATCATATCAAAATCCTGATCCTTCACAGAATCAAGCGGCGCATCAGCAAGAACCTTTATCTTGTTTCTCCCTTCTATGGGATTTTCTCCAATCCCTGCTGTTATTACCTCTGCCCCTGCCCTTCTTAATATATCCACAACAGCAAGGGCCTCTATCTCTTCAAAACCAGGCGGCAAAGGTATAAGAACTAGTTTCATATATTGCAAAGTATATTAGGATTCTAATGGATGTCAAGGCTTAAAGAAATGGGGAAGCGCCTAAAACTTCAGCCTGAAGTAATGATGGGTTAAGTATTTGCGGATACATTATAATCTTGTAGGAATAAGCTGTTTTTTGCTAATATCAAAGCAATATATTTGAGGGATAAAAATGATAGCCAAAGTATTTAGCGGCGCGGTTTTGGGCATAGATGCATATATTGTAGAGGTTGAGGTGGATACCTCTTTGGGTCTTCCTGTCTTCTCTACAGTTGGCCTGCCTGATAATGCCGTGAAAGAGAGCAAGGACAGGGTAAGGGCGGCGATGAAAAACTCGGGTTATGAATTTCCTGCGAAGCATATTACCGTAAACCTTGCGCCGGCGGATGTAAAAAAAGAGGGCACAACCTTTGATCTGCCTGTAAGTCTTGGAATATTATCCGCCGAGGGAATTGTAAAAAAAGACAGGCTTGGGGATTATATGATTTTAGGCGAGCTCTCTCTGGATGGAAGGGTGAAATATGTCAAGGGCGTGCTGCCTATGGCAGTTGCCGCAAAAAGGCATGGTTTAAAAGGTATAATACTTCCGAAAGAAAATGCCGAAGAGGCTGCGCTTGTACAAGGAATAGAAGTCCTCGGCATAGAGAACCTTTCCATGCTTGTGGAGTTTTTAAACGGCAATCTTGAAATTCAGCCGTGTAAAATGGATATTGCCGGGTATTTTCGGAGAGACGGAGAGCCGCATATTGATTTAAATGAGGTGAAGGGTCAGGAGCATGTAAAAAGGGCAATGGAGATTGCTGCCGCAGGAGGCCACAATGTTCTTATGATTGGTCCGCCAGGCTCAGGCAAGACCATGCTGGCCAGACGCATCCCAACCATTCTGCCGGACATGTCTATGGAAGAGGCAATAGAAACAACAAAGATTCACAGCGTTGCCGGTGTTCTTGACATAAAACAAGTTTTAGTAACAACAAGACCTTTTAGAAATCCACACCATACAATTTCTGATGCAGGTCTTATTGGCGGAGGGCATATCCCAAGGCCGGGCGAAGTTTCTCTTGCCCACAATGGTGTTTTATTTCTGGATGAGATGCCTGAGTTTAAAAAGAATGTGCTTGAGGTATTACGACAGCCTCTCGAGGACGGCAGGGTTACCATATCAAGGGCGGCAATATCCATTAGCTATCCATCACATTTTATTTTAGTGGCGGCAGATAGTAAAACTCAAACTCAAGCCTATCCTTCCTTGCAGTAATCCCGCTCACAAGCTCCCTGATTATCTTGCTCTGGCTCTCCGTGTTGATTGTGTCCCACAACGCATAAAGTGAAGCGGCTTGCGTGAGGATGTGACTTTTGCCTACCTCTGAAATCTTGAGAAAGTCAATCTCTCCCTGAAGGCGTGGTATCTCGTTAAGAAGTTGCTCCTTCCTCTCTTTGAGTCCGTCAAATCTTTCTGTGAAGGTGGACTTATCAATACTCTTATCACTCCAAAGTTCAAGGAGGCCGTCAACCTTTTTCTGTATGAGCTTCATTTCTCCGCGCAGGGTTTTAAGTTGTTCGGTTTTTACGCTGATGACGCTCTCATCAGCCTTGACCTCTTCCTGCAACTGATCAGGGTGTATCACCATACACCGCAACCCTTCCTTAAACTGCTCAAAGAGGACATCCTCGTTAATTTTTGATTTACATCCACGACAACGATAACGAGGGATTTTCATATACTCATATGCTATGACATACATCTTTTTGCCGCACTCACAGTTGACAAGACCAGAGAACGCATACTTGCCGAGGGGCGGCGGAGTTGTGGGATACGGCGCGGCATTCTGCTTGATAATCGCATTCGCCTCATTCCAAACATCCTCTGAAATGAGCGGTTCAACCTGAAAAAATACCCACTCCTTTTCCGGTTTCAACTTCCACGATTTTTTATTGCCCTTACTCTTTGAGTAGTTCGCTCTCTTTGTGCCTTTGTAGGTCGAATCGGTGAGGTAGGTCGAATCGGTGAGGATCCGCTTAATGGAGGTCTTTCCGAATTTAACACCCTTCTTTGAACGGTAGCCTTTTTCATTCATCGCCTTTGCAGTCTTGAGCAGCTTCTTTGTCTCAAGGAAGGTGTTGAATATTTCCTTGACGATTGGGGCCTCAGCAGGATTGATAACCAGTTTTTTATCAATCCACATATAGCCGTATGGCCCCTGTCCGCCTGTGGGCTTGCCTTGCATTGCACGCACAGGAACGGACGCAGACACCCTTGCTGATATTTCCTCTCTCTCCCATTGCGCCAGAGCGCCTATCACGGTGAATAAGAGCCGGCCAGCAGGTGTGCTGGTGTCAATGGATTCCTCAAGGCTTACGAGGTTGGCATTATGTTTTTGGAAGTGGTCGGAGATGTCAAGCAGGTCTCTTGTATTGCGAGCGAGACGGGCGAGTTTTGAAAAGATGAGGGATTGAATCTTGCCAGATGAAACATCCTGCAACATCCTTTTTGCCTCTGGATGGTCAAGGACGGTCTTACCACTCACACCGGAGAGGTCGTAGAGTTCAACAACATTCCAGCCCTTAATCTCCGCATACATCCTTGCCCGGTGTTCATGGTTCTTTGGGCTTTCACCCTGGGCTTGCTCATCTGTTGATACTCTTATCCAGATACCAATATCCATATCAGTATCTCTTTTTCTTTTCCACAACCTTACCGACAATCCTGTATTTATGCTTTGCCGTAATCTCCATATCAGGATACTTTGGGTTAAGAGGATGTAAAACAACAGTGTCCCCATACTTCTTTAACTGTTTAA
>JACRNJ010000011.1 GCA_016219285.1 Deltaproteobacteria bacterium | reverse complement strand
GGCAAAGCTCTGTTTGAGCCGCTCTTCCACCATTGCATGGCCGCCGTATTTTATGACAATGGTTTTGTCATAGAACTGCCTTATGTAAGGCAATGCCTCTAAAAGGGTTTCAACTTTTTGGATGTATTGTTGCATAAGAATTAATAAGAATTATAGGTAAAGGTAAGCGGTATAGTAAAAGACAGGAATGAGGAATTAGAAATTAGGGATTAGATTTTCTATACCTTTACCTCTGCTTGTCTTTACAGTATATACCTGCTCAAATCCTCGTCCTTTATAATATCAGACAGTTTTTCTCTCACATATTTTGCATCTATTATAATCTCTGTCTCCTGTTCTGCCGCCACAATGTCAGGCGCATCAAAGGAGATGTCATCTAATATCCTCTCCATAATGGTATGAAGGCGCCTTGCACCTATATTTTCCATCCTGTCATTGACGATGGTTGCCATTTCTGAAATCTCTGCAATTGCATCGTTTGTGAAGTTAAGTTTCATCCCTTCTGTCTCCATAAGCGCCACGTATTGTTTTGTAAGCGCATTCTCAGGTTCTTGCAAAATCCTGATAAAATCTTCTTTGCCAAGAGATTTAAGCTCAACGCGGATGGGAAATCTGCCTTGAAACTCAGGAATCAAATCAGACGGCTTTGCAACATGAAATGCGCCTGATGCTATAAATAGGATGTGGTCTGTCTTTATCATTCCGTATTTGGTGTTTATTGTTGAACCCTCAACAATGGGCAGCAAATCCCTTTGCACTCCTTCTCTGGAAACATCAGGCCCGTGGCCGGATTCTCTGCCTGCAATCTTGTCTATCTCGTCTATGAATACAATGCCTGACTGCTCAACTCTTTCTACGGCCTGCTTAACAACCTTATCCATGTCAACCAGCCTCTGGGCCTCTTCCTGGTTCAAAATCTTTTGAGCCTCAGGAATTTTCACGCTCCGCCTCTTGCTCTTCTTCGGAAACATATTTGCAAACATATCCTTTATATTTAAATCCATTTCTTCCATGCCGCTTGCGGAAAATATCTCTACTACCGGCGTCTTTTGCTCAATTGTTTCTATCTCCACAACTCTGTCATCCAGTTTCCCTTCCTTTAAAAGCACACGAAGTTTTTCCCTCGTGGTTTTCTGCAGTTCCCTTTCCTGCAAAATCCTTGCAGGGTCTTGCTGCTGCCCGACAGAGGTTGCCGGCGGCAGGAGTAAATCCAAAAGCCTTTCCTCTGCCATCTCTTGCGCTTTCTCCTGAACCTTAGCCCTCTCCTCATCTTTGGCCATCTTAACTGCAAGGTCAGTTAAATCACGGATGATGCTCTCCACATCACGGCCCACATAGCCAACCTCTGTAAATTTTGACGCCTCCACTTTTATAAACGGCGCCTGGGCAAGTTTGGCAAGCCTTCGGGATATCTCTGTCTTTCCTACACCGGTAGGCCCAATCATTATTATATTCTTTGGGGCAATCTCATCCCGAAGTTCAGGCGCTACCTGCTGACGCCGCCACCGGTTTCTCAGGGCAATGGCAACCGCCCTCTTCGCCTCTTTCTGGCCTATAATGTATTTGTCAAGCTCTGCGACTATTTCTTTTGGGGTAAATGTTTTCATAGATTTAAGCTGCAAGGTTCAAGTTTCAAGATTCAAGTTGTAGCTTTTTTACTTGCAATATGCAACTTGTAACTTGTAACTATTCTTTACAATTCCTCCACTGTTATATTTTCATTTGTATATATGCAAATCTCCGATGCTATCTTCATTGCCTCTTGAGCGATTGTCTTTGCATCAAGATTAGAATATTGCAATAATGCCCTCGCCGCTGACAGGGCAAACGGCCCGCCAGAGCCTATTGCCGCAGCGCCACCCTCCGGCTCTATAACATCCCCGCTGCCTGACAATACAAATGAGTGTTCTTTATCAACAACAAGCAAAAGAGCCTCAAGTCTTCTTAGTATCTTATCTGTGCGCCAGTCTTTTGCAAGCTCAACAGCAGCCTTCGGAAGGTTTCCGCGATACTTCTCCAGTTTTGACTCAAACTTTTCAAAGAGGGTAAAGGCATCCGCAGTAGAGCCTGCAAAGCCCGCCAGCGCCTTGCCATCGCCCATACGCCTCACCTTGACAGCCCCCTTCTTCATAACCGTATTGCCAAGCGTTACCTGCCCGTCGCCCGCAATTGTCACCTTGCCGTCTTTGCGAACTGCCAATATTGTTGTTCCGTGAAACATGGTTAACCTCCGTGTCCGTGAACCGTGACCGTGACCGTAAAAAAACTACGGACACGGAAAACGGTCATGGTTAACGGTCTTTCTTCGCCCTCGGGTGCGCCTTGTCATAAACTTCCAAAAGCCTCTGAACACTTACCTTTGTATATCTCTGGGTTGTTGACAAACTTACGTGACCAAGCATCTCCTGTATCGTCCTTAGATCAACGTCTGCATCCAACAGGTGGGTTGCAAATGTATGCCTTAATGAATGAGGCGTGGGATGTTTTGAGACACCGCTTCTATAAGCAGCATCCTTTACAAGCCTCTGCACAACCCTTGGTGTAATCCCTTTTCCTCTTGCCCCTAGGAAAACAGGAGCATTCCCTGACCCTTGACCCCTAACCCTTAACCCTTCTTCCATGTAAGCCTTTAAAGCCTCTCTGGCCTTTTCTCCAATAATGGCAATTCTTTCTTTATTCCCTTTTCCAATGACCTTGATTATTCCAGAATCAATGTCAATATCCCTCATGTTAAGTCCTACAAGCTCACCAACACGTATGCCTGATGAATATAGAACCTCCAATATTGCCCTGTCTCTTAAAATTGTGAGTGAATCGGCGAATCGGCGAATCGGTGAATGGGTTAGTGTTTTTCTCCGTTTCCCCATTTCCTCGTTTCCCCGTTTCTCTGCTATCGTTTGCCCTGCCTCTACCAGCGTCTTTGCCTCATCCACGGTTAAAACTGTGGGAAGATATTTTTCTATTTTAGGACTGGAAATAAGCTCAGCAGGATTTTTCAGCGAACCCATTTTTTTAACCAAAAATCTGAAAAACGCCTTTATGGATGCAAGCTTCCTTGAAATAGATGCTTTTTTATGGCTTTTATACAGGTGGCCTAAAAACAGCTTTATCTCATTTTCACCTATCTTGTCTGCATTTACATCGCCATTATTATTAAGACAAAATCCTCTATCTTTAAAAAAAAACTCCAGCTGCGTTACATCTCTTAGATAATTCTCCCGCGTATATTTTGAGGCATTTTTTTCTACGGACAGATACTGTTCAAACGCCCTTTTATATTCTTCCATAGAAAAGTTTTATAGCATAGGTAAACGGACAATACAATAAAAAGGCTGCCGGTAACGGCAAAACGGGTCAAGCCTCCACCACCCCAACCTCCTCCTCATTCAATCCATATAGTTTATAAACAATCTCATCTATCAACTCATCAGTAGCTTTAATTTTTTCTTTCAACGGCTCAAGCGCTGCAATGCTTTTTGTAAAATCCTTTTCAAGGAGTTCTTGTTTTTTGCGGTCTGAGGGGTCAATTGAGATTTTGTTTTTGTTCTTTTTGAGAAGAACAAGGAACTCCTCAAAGCTGTGCTCGTGGTATTCCTTGATTGCAGTTTTATTTGTTAAGGCGTCAATCTCTGCGCCGATTTCCCTTTCAAGCCATTTAAGGAAGCCTTTAATTTCCTCATTTTTTGCCTTGTTCATTTCAATCATCTGCTCTGCGAGAAAGGCAAGGATGTCGTGGATAGTGTCATTTCTCCCGTCCCTAATTTCTTTATCAATCCACTTCAGAATATCAATATGATGGCTCATATTTGCTTGCCGCTCCCGAATCTTTTCCTCCAGACCTCAATTAGCGGCTGCCAGTCCATTGTGTCGGCTTTTGCAAGGGCATCAAAATATTCCTTTTTTCCCTTTTCATCTTTCTCATCAGGGACAAGCTGCACTGGCGGAAGGTCTAATCTGTAAAGCAAACCGAAAAGAAGCATCCTCGCAATTCTGCCATTGAAATCAACAAAGGGATGTATGCTCAACAACCTGCCTTCGACAAACGCAAAGGCTTCAAAAAGTATATCATTAACCTGCGGCTTGATTCCAAGAGAAGAGAGGCGAAATTCAACATCATCGCAGTATTGCCGCATTAAAACAGGCACTTCATAATATGGCGGAGGATTGTATGTGCCAACGGTTACATCCCTATCCCTGTAACACCCCGCCCAGGAAGGGAAAAACTCTACAAATGCATTCTTATGAAGCTTGCAGATAAATTCAGGGATTATCCTCAACTCATTGGCAGGGTGTTCAAGGAGAGAAGTCATGACGCGCTCCACCCCTTTTGCAAGGTGAGGGGCAAGTTCAGAGTATGATTTGATGCCGAGGCTGGACTCTATGAAACGTGTGTGTCGTGCGGTTGTGCGATATTCTTCAGGCTTTTCAGATACTCTTTCAACATCTTCAGGCTTACATACTCGCCCTCGAATGCCATAGATGCGCTTACCTGCGCCGGAATGCTTTCCAGATATTTTCTCAGTTTTTCTTCCGTTGTGAGGGTCATCCTCCACTGCTCTACTATGTTCTTTTTGGGCTTCTGTTTCTGCATACTTGGTTCCTTTGTTTAACTCTAACATATATTTCTCATAAAGTCCAATCGCCTCAAAAACTTTCTCCTTCCTCTCTTTTTCAGGGGTGGTAAAGGAGATTGGAGGCATGGGCATAGAGTCAATCTCATAGGAATTTACATGGTTGTTTGTGCTTGTAAGTCTGAATCTCCACTCCCACAACGAGGAGTTCAAGAGAGCAAGAATGGCAAAGAGATTATATTCTTTAGGCGTAATTATGTAGTTTATTGTGTCGGAGCAAAAATTATCTTTTTCAACTATGGTCGCTATTATTCTCCGCCAGTTGTCTATTGCCGCTCCTCTCTGATAACCAATGCGGGTGTGCCTGTAATCATACGCCTTTGTATTTTTGCCATGTGCATCAAGAAATCTTTTAACATCGAGATACATGGGCTCGCCCTGCTTTGGCTCTTCTTGAAATTCATAACGGTTTATGTGGCCGCCTCTTAAAACAACTTGCCCTTTTTTTTCGTCTGTCAAAAAATCGCAATGCCCTGTAAGATTAACCTCGCCTTGCTGAGATGGTGCAAAGTGTCCGAGAGTAATTCCGTTAGAGGTTCCGTTCAACTGCAAGGCAAGTTTAAAATCCTCTCCGGTCATATCGGGATAACTTGGAATACTCAGGTTTTCTTTGTCAAATTCTTCAATCTGGTGCGGTGTAATCAATAAAGAATTTGAAGTCTCAAGTATGTCTTTGCCCGGATGTATTCTCACTGAAAACAATGAAGGCTTGTCTTTTTTAAGGATGTAAATACATGTGGAAAGCTTGGCCTCAAAAAATATCCTGTTTGTTGGATCGTCTTTTTGCGGAAAGGCTTCTATTTTCTGAAAAGAATATTTTTTCAGCATATTCTCGCGGAGGGGTTTAGCCTGTTTATCGGCCAGCAGCGCCATCGGAACAATAAATCCATGCACACCTTTGTTTTGGAGTAAGTTCAAAGATAACCCGCTAAAGAGACGGTAAAAATTCAGTTTACTTCCGACAGCATGTTTATATGTTTCACTTTGTGAGAAAAACTCTTTTTCCAATGCAACCTCTTTTCCTTGTTCAAGTTCGGACAAAACATCATACGGCGGATTTCCTATGACACAGTCAAATCCGGCATTTTCTTTTTTCTCCACTTTTTGTTCATGCTCGCCAACCCGCTCGTAGAAAACCTCTGGAAACTCTATTTCCCAGTGGAAGAACTGTTTTCTTGCGGCAGCCTTTTCAATATCCTCTATAACTTTTTTATCTTTAGCAGACATTGAATCAATGGATTTTTTGAGGTTATTCAGGTCTATCTTTGTCCCCTTGTCCAGAAGAAAACTCTTTGCCTCTTTGATTCCAAAGTGTTCCGATACAAGCATATCAAGGAGCATCCTGTATCCTTCAACGCTTGTATCCGCTTCCCTGTATTTGCTTGCCGAGTCCTTTACCTGCTGATATGTGGCGTCGGACAGGCTGGATATGAAAAGCATATCCCGTATAGCCCTTTTCAGCGGTTCGATATTTATTTTAAAGAGCTGGCCTTCCGTAGCCTTTTCAAGAGCCTCAAGATTTGCGCCTATCAGGCTATTCCCGCATTTCAAGTGATGGTCAAGAAAACTCAAGGGCGCACCGAGGGTAAACGAATCAAGCCACAGCGAAAGTTTTGCAAGTTCAACCGCCATTTCATTGAGGTCAACGCCGTAGATGCACCGTTTCATCACCATTCGCTTTATGAGGTTGACCTCCGTGAGTTTGCTTTCATCAATTCTGACTCCCTGCCGGTTGATTTCGCCGATAATTTCCTGTTTTAAACCTGCTATCTTTTTTATGACAGGATTTCCGGGATAACCGGCAAGAAAGGAGATAATTTTGTCTGATATAAAATCAACCGTATGCACAAGGAAGTGTCCGCTTCCCATAGCAGGGTCAAGGACTTTTATGTCAAAGATGACATTGAATATCGCTTCTTCAATCTCCAATATTTTTGCGCGGTAACTCCTTATCCTATCCGTTGATAAATTCTGTTTGCTTGACGCCTTTACGGTCTGTTCAAGCTGCGCCAGAAGTCCTACGACAGTTTCAAACCCTTTCTCCAGCGCAGGATTTACGGTGTTTCGGACGATATATTCCACGATGTAATGCGGCGTGTAATATGAGCCTGTTGCCTTGCGCTCATGCTTTGAATTCTCGATATAGATTTCGCCTTTTATTTTTCTTCTGCCGGTCTTTGCGCCGGTTTTTACCTCTGCCTGCCCTCGAACGTCTCTATCGGGGGATAGTTTTTTCCATATTGCCCTGCCGCCTTCTCTGACTTCAACCATATCCTCATCTGCAATCTGAATATGAAACTCCAGCAGACCTTCGTAAATATCGCCAAGATGGCGGACATTGAGAGAGGAATAATCTATAAACGGAATTGCACGAGGCATGTGTGTATCTTCATGGTCAACGGTCAGCAGATTAACAACTTTTGCAAGATACGGGTCGGGTATTTTATGGGCTGCAAGAAATCCCCCCTTGCCCCCCTTTGCTAAAGGGGGAATGGGGGGATTATTTTCAAATAATCCTCCGTTATAGATGGGAACATTGAGCGCAGGGTCGCCTTTGGCAATAATCTCAAAAAGCCCTTCCAGCCTTGCATAGCAGGCATAAGACCTTTTGCTCATCCCCGATAGATACGTTCGGGGACAAGTTTTATCCGGCGCCTCCCCTTGTCCCCCTCTGGAGGGAGATAGGGGGAGGTCGCGGTAAATATCCTCTTTGAGTTTTTTAAGGCTTACCCTGCGGTAACCCTCTTCTTCAACAGGGAGGAGATTTCTGCTTTCGGCATACAGCAGAAAAAGCAGGCGGTAAAGGAGCGTCAGGCAGCCTTTGAAGATTTCCTTTTTGCTTTCATCGCTTTCTTCCGAAATGGAAAGTTCAGTCCTCCGGTAATGGATAAACCCCTCTGCAAGCCCTTCAAACGCCTCGTCAAAGATGAGTTCCTTTAGTCTGTCGCTGACAGCCTTTGCATAAGCCTCGCTGCCGTCAAGATGCAGGTCAAGCCAGGTCTTGCCGGTTGCCAAATCAGGGATAAAGGCGTCTCTTGAGAAAAAAAGATAAAAATATAGAAATTTTTCCCTGTCGTTTTCTCTGATGATATTTTCAAGACTTACTTCAAAGAAATTTCCTGAGCGGGATGCTGCCCGGTAATAAAAGAGCCGCCACTCTTTGCCGTTCGTGAGAATCGCCCATTGGATGCGGCCTTGCGAGGCATGATAGACATCGTCAAGATATTTTACGGTTTGTGCTGTAGGGTCGCGGGTATCAAGGGCGTCTTTGGGGTCTGTGTCGTTCAGCCGCCTTCCCCATGATTTGGCCTCTAATATGGTGAGCGCTTGCGTGAAAAAACGCGGGATGTTATCTTTTTCCTTGCGGGCTTCTTCATAAGATACGTTGTCTTTGAAAAGCGCATAATCAGGCCGCTTTTTCTTATAGCCCCTTTGGGTTCTCGGCTGAACGTCAAATTCATAGCCAAGGGTTTTGAGAACAGGCCGAATGAATTTTTCTTCAATGCCTGCCTCTTCACCGGAACCGAGTTTTAACGGTTTTATCGCCTCATACAACTTTTTTATGTTATCAAAAACGCCGCCGGCCTTTTCTCCCTGTTCTTTCCACAAAGAGGCTGCGGGCAGGCGATGCTCAAGATAATTGTTTGAGAAAAGATTTTGATTGTTCAGGAAAAATAACTGTTTTTGTTCAGGCATTTTTTAGCCTCTTCGCTCTTGCCTATCTTATAATATTCGCAAACCTTCTCCACCTAACCCACTGTTCACTGCCGTCCCATGACCAATAGATAATAAATGCCCTGCCCTTTATCTCTTCAAGTTTTACACTGCCCCAGTAGCGGCTGTCAAAACTTCTGTCGCGGTTGTCTCCCATTGCGAACACAGATTCCCTGGGAACTATATAAGGCCCAAAGTTATCTCTGACCTCAGTCTCCCTTGGATATACGGTGGGGTCAATATTAACTCCGCGGTTATTCTCAAGCGGTTTGCCGTTTACATAAACCTGTTTATCCTTCACCTCAACAGTATCTCCTTCAACCGCAACAACCCTTTTTATAAAATCCTTGCAATCATCGGTAATTAACTGCCAAACATCTTTTCTCTCTATAGTATTTGCAATCCTTTGCCTGATAGTGCTTCCAAAACCCCTGCAATATGCCGGATTGTTTGGGAATTCAAACACAATCACATCCCCTGATTTTGGTTTTTTAAATGATAAAATCTTGAGGTCGGTAAATGGAACAGGCACACCATAGATAAATTTTGTGACAAGCAGATGGTCGCCTATCAAAAGGGTAGGCTCCATAGAACTGGATGGTATCTTAAACGCCTGAATAACAAATGTCCTTATTATAAGAGCCAGCACCAACGCAATGACAATCGCCTCAATAGTTTCTCTAATGACTTTTTTCTTCTGCATCTATATTCTCCTTCATAATAAAATGAAATCCTAAGTCCTAATGTCTAATTGCTAATGAAACATCATGAGCCTTTGGCTTGCAAAAGGCAATAAAAATCGGCAGCCGCGCTATTTATGGGTGCGTTTGCGCAGGCATAAAGCCCCTGATAAAAGCATTCAGGGGCAGACTCTGCGGCTGCCATTATTGGGATTTTCAGGTGAAACCCCGATGAGCCTTCGGCTCACAAAGGGGCATGAAAATAGCAGGGTGGCTTTGCCCGCCATTACAAAGGACTAATGTTTGCGGTGGGCGCAGCCCACCCTACAAGTCTATACAAATCAATAGGTTATAAATGCATTTTCGGAGCAAATGTCCAATGACCAAATTTCTCATGTTTTTGATATTTGATATTTCATTGGAAATTAGAATTTATATTCCTTTCATCATCAACAACCGGTATCCTAACCTTTCTCACTTTTTGTAATCCATTTCTTTGCTCAAGACTTTTTCTCTTTCCGAAGAATATATCTCCACACTATTCTTATCCTTCGACCGCGTATATATCTCAATTATAATGTCAAGATTTTTCAATGCCATCTTGACATCGCCCCGGCTTAAGTTAACTGCATATGCCCTTAGAAAAAAATCCAGCGCCTTTTCCGCAGCATTCTCCTTGAGGCTTACGTTTCCAAGAGCATACAAGTCAATGGCAATATGAGCGCCTCGGCCGCTTTTTTTATCTATCACAAGGGCGTTTTCATATAACTCCATAGCCTTTTTATAATCTTCCTTTTTGGCTGAAACATCTCCTAATCCTCTGAATGAATCCGCTGTATCTGCTTCCATTCCATAATCCTTGTTTAATTTCAAGGCCTCACCAAATACCTTTTCAGCATCTTCCAGTCTGTTGCTATCCATGTACAGCATCCCCATGATGTTAAGTCTGCTGCCTATCCCATGATAGCCTTCCTTGCGGTCTATATTCAGGGCCTTTTCCAAAACATCTATAGCATCTTTATTATTGCCGGTTAGATAATAGTACCTCCCCATGCTTGCATAACCTTCAGAAAGAATAATTTGGTCGTTAAGACTACTACCTGTTTTTATTGCTCTATCAAATACCACACTGGCATCATCAAACCTATTCATAAGAAGATAAAGCCTTCCTAAATTCAAAAGATTTACAGCAATCCCCTTCTGATTGTCAATGCTCGTATTCAATCTAAGAGACTTCTGAAATTCAATCAATGCCTTGTCATAGCTTCCTGCTGCAACTGCATCAACCCCTCTCTGATTATATTCAACCGCCTCAATCTGAACCTTCGGCAGTTCAGATTTTTTTGTGGAAGCGCAACCTGTGAAGACAGTAAGCAGTATGCAGTAAACAGCAAGCAGCAAAAGGATTTGAGATTTAAGATTTACGATTTTAGATTTTAAATTCGTAATTCGTAATTCGTAATTCGTAATTTCCTTTTGCATTATTGCCCTTTCCCAGCACCATCTAACGGAATAAGTTTCATCTCTTCTTTAGGAGGCACCATCGTATTTATTGGCCATGTATCCTTTGCCCCTTTTATAATCTCTTTTGTATCATTCAATGTGTCTTCTGCATTTTCCAGCATATCTTTTATATTGCCGCTTTTTTTGGAAAGAACATCAGAAAACTGCTTCACATCATCCATGGCTTTATCAACCTTGTCTACAATCTCTGGAATTTTTTTTGATGCCTTTTCTGCATCTTCTGCGACATTATTAAATTTATCCACCACAGGCAAGGCCTTTTCACCAAGGTTAGAAAATATAGAGGTTGCTTCCTTAACAGCGCCCTTCGCATCTTTCAAAACCTCATCCAGGCGGTCCTTTGTTTTTAACAAACCTTCGGACAATTTTTTGACATTGGCAATAGCTTTTTTTATGTCACTATCAGGATTATTTATATAGCTTATAGTTTCCTTCACTTCTTGAAGGACTGGCTTTACCTCTTTTGCAATAAGCTCTTCTATGCCCATCACCTTTTCATAGGGAAGCTCGCCTTGGTCTTTTATCAGTTGGGAAGAAGCAGGTCCTACCGTAATATCTATAATAGTCTCTCCTATAACCCCTTCTTTTAGCATCTTTGCAACAGAACCTTGTCTTATCCATTTTTGATATTCCTTATTTATCTCAAGAACCACCTTTACCCTCGCATCGGAAATCAAAGACATAGTCTTCACCTTACCAATTTTAAATCCTGATAATTTCACCGGCATTCCCTCAATAAAACCGCTCCCGCTGTCAACGGTAAAAAATAGAATATATTTTTGTGTGAATATGCCCCGCTCCTTTCCCATTAAAAAGAAGATAGCCAATAACATCACAAAAACAATAGAAACAAATATGCCCACCTTTTTTTCCAGATTTCTAAACCGAGGATCCTTTTGTTCTGCCATCGTTGCTGCCATTTAAACAATTCTCCTGTTTTCTATCCTTAATATCCTGTCCAACCTCACATCTTTTAAATCTCTTTCATCGTTGGCTAACATAATGCTTAACCTGTCATTCCTGCTTTTATGAAATTCATCTATAAACCCAAGCAGTTGCAAACTTTGATAGCTGTCAAACCCTTGCAAGAGCCTGTCATATATCATTATTACAGGGTCTAATGCCATTGCCCTGGCCAAAACAATAATCTTTTTAGTGCGAGACGGCAAAGGCCCTGGAAGGGTCCATATATCGCCCTCATATCCCATACGGCTGAGCAAAAAAAATGCCCGTTCCATTATACTATCAGAAGCCAAATTGGCATGGTATTGGAGTGGAAGCATAACATTTTCAATCACCTTGAGGTTGCTTATCACTGCAGCGTTTTCAAAGACAACACCTATCTCCTGCCTCATCCTGTCAAGTTCTGGCCGCTTAAGTGACTCTATATCCTTATCAAATAAGTAAACCCTGCCCATTTGAGGTTTTTCAAGTCCGAGCAACAGCCTCGTTAGCGTAGCTTTACCAGAACCAAGCGCCCCTATTATACCAACTTTTTCACCTTCATAAAATGCCGCATCAACATTTTCAAATATTGCGATGCCGTTCTCTGCTGTATAACAAAGATTTTTTATCTCTATTAGTTTGGACATTTTGAAAGATTGCAGCTGCTTTATCAACGTATTTGCAGCTTGCCGATTTATGGACGCTTTAAAAGACGCCGATAAATCGGCAGGCTACATGAAAAACATTGCTGTTATTATACCATCCACTACAAATACAAGAAAGAGGCTGCTTATTACTGCCTTTGTAGTCTGTTGTGGAATTTGCGTTATTGACTTCCCAACCCTTAGGCCGTGAAGTGTAGCTACAGCGCCTATTATAAGACCAAATACTACACTTTTCAAAAGCGATGCGGCAATGTCCATAAATCCAATAGTCTCCAGCACACTGGATATATATACGCCAAATGTTATCCGTTTGCCAAAACCGGCCAACAGATAGCCGCCAAGTATTGTTATGACTTCAAAATAAAAGGTTAAAACAAAAACAGAAATCGCAGTCCCTACGACCCTTGGCGCAACAAGGTATCTCTTTGGTTCTATCCCCATAGCCTCAAGCGCAGTAATCTCATCATTCACCCGCATAGAACCAAGTTCTGCAGCCATAGCAGTCCCGCTTCTGGCTATGACAATTATTCCTGCAAACACAGGACCAAGCTCCCTTATAACTACCCATACTAGTATTTCACCTATAAGTCTCTCACCGCCGAAGAATGGAAGTATGCTGATAACCTGCGTAACAATGATAATGCCAAGTATTGCAGCAATCCATGAAATGATGGAAAAGGCCTCAATACCGGTAAAATATACCTGTTTATATATAATGCTGGATATGGCCCTTCTGCCTGTAGTGAAGTTAAATAGAAGTGAACTTACGGAAGATATTACAAAGTCCCCTATCTCATAGAGGTCATAAAGAAATGATAAAACTATCCTGCCAAGGTATCTGAATATAGACATTTTAAAATACCGTTGTCCGTGTCCGTTATCCGTGACCGTAAACCATTACACCCAGTCTTAAAAAGCAGCGCTTTTATAATGATCTGATTTTATCTCTGGTCTGAAGACCAGAGCTTTCCTGGTGTGTGGTTAAATCTGCAGACACGAAACATGGTCACGGACACGGTAATATTAAAATCCTACATTTACCATTAAAAACGGCCCTGCCAATGAAAAATCCACTTTATTGTCCTTATCCTTTACATTCAAGCCAAAAGTCCTATAGCCGCCTGATATGGTAGTAAAAGGAACAGGATTGAAATTTATATAGGCCTCCCAGTCTATCAGTTGATTGCCGCCATATGCAATGCCAGTTATCTCTCCGCCAAAAGATAATAAAAATGGCAATCCAACCTGAGCGCCCAGCCCTATAGTTGGAATAGGCACAGTAACCGAATAAGATTCGTCAACGGCTGTTGTTTTGAGATTTGTTTTTATATCAAGTATTTTCACGTCAAAGATAACGCCAAGTTGGTTGCCAATTCTATCAATTATATTATATCTGTATCCTACCCTTTGATAAATTATATCTAATTTAGAATCAACCTGCGCATTGGCAGCATAAGTTGTGCCGGCAAAGTTTACAGATTGGGTTATAGTCTTCTGCCCACTCCAGGATAATGGCATATAGCTGTACATAAGGTGATGGTCGCCAAGATTTAAATCAATTCTTGCCTCCCAGAAATCCTTAGACTTGCTCATTCCAAGGGTATCTGCCAAATCAATCTCCGTGCCTATAAGACTGGTTTCTGTTGCTTTTACCTTTGAATTAAGGCTTGTAAACCAATATCTGCCCTCTACATGAACAATGGCCTCGGCGCTAGAATAAAAGAAAATTGATACTGCAAAAACAGCGAGCGATAGTAAAGTCTTTCTCATACAGTTACCTCCTTTTGAATACAGGTTGAGGTTGAGAAAAACCTATTATTTGTCTTTCCTTAACCTTGACCTCAACCTTAATCTGTTTTTAGAACCTTCACTTCAGCACAAATACAACCTTTGCGCCTTCCAGAAAGTTAGACTTTTGGTTGGCGGTAAATATATTTGCCGCATCGTCTCCGGTTACCTGAACATCGGTAAACTTCACAACACCAGACGCCTTGACTACCAGTGGGTTTTTAGCGCCTCTTTCAGATAGTATCGCCTTTGCCTTGCCAACATCATTTGTATAGTCGCCAGCGCCTCTTTCTACCAGAATATTCTGGGCAATCTTGGTCGGATCATAAAGCATCTCACCGTTCTGAGCCAATATCCTGTTTATAAGCGCCGGTTTGAATGGATGCTCTTTTATGTCCAATATAAGGGCATCATAAGGCTGCTGCGGCGCTGGCGGCGGAGTTGCAGGCGGAGCATAGGCAGGCGCTGTAGGCTGTGGAAGTGTGGACAGCATCTGAGGCAAGAGATGGCCTGTAAGACCGTTAGGTCCGTCAACACCCACGGAAATATAAACAATGGCAACCTCTTTTAAAGAGTCGTATGCCTCATAAATAGGTTTTATATCTTTTATCATCCCTTCAACCGAACTCCTTATCAACTCAGACTCCAATGCCGCATCCTTTACCGTAGTCTGGCCGGAAATCCTGATACCATTTAAAATCTCTGCCAGATTTCTTTGTGCAACTACCGTCGCTGCCCTTTTAGCAGTCAATTCTTTTTGACCAGGGTGTGTAATGCCTTCTTTAGGCACCCCTTCGCCTTTTACCACAAACCCTCCTTTTATAAAGGCTTGGGTTTGGTCTGTTACAAGCTGAGGCGGCTGTTGTGCCTTTACAATAACAGGCATTGCCAAAAACAAAAATGAAAGCATAAATATAAATCTCTCCATAAGAAACCTCCTTTTGAATACAGGTTGAGGTTAAGGTTGAGGTTGAGAAAAACCTATTATTTGTCTTTCCTTAACCTTGACCTCAACCTTAACCTGTTTTTAATATATATTCATCCTCTGTCTCAATACCCGAATCGCCAGAATAGCTTCAGCGCCATCCACAAGCTCATTAACCCTGAATTCGCCTGAAAGCTCCGTCTCCATAAGCCCCCTTGTGGTCATATTCATCACCGCATTATACCATGGCGCTGTGGCCGGCACATCCGGGAACGGCGACCTCTCATGGCCAAAATAGGCAGTAGTAATCTTTTCATCACCGGTAAGTTTTACCAGTATATCCTCCAATACCAGGGCAAATTCCTTTCTTGTTACGCCGTTATCCGGTTTAAAAAGATTTGCCTTTGTTGTCTGATCATATTGCGGCTCAAGCCCCCTTATCCCCCACTTCATCATAGTAAGCACCTCTTCTTTAAAGTGGTGGTTTAGCACATCTGCCGGTGTAAACTCCGCCTTAAGTTTATCTATCTCGCTTTTTACAGGAAGCCTTCCAGCAAATAGCTTATTTATCTTTAGCTCATCTGCCAGAAGCGCAGCCATATCGCCCCTATTGACAGATTCCCTCATGGCTATCTCCTTACCGACATGGCCAAGCGTAATCCCGCCCATTGCCCTGACTATCTTATCTACCCGCTTCCACCCTTTGTCTGCCTTCTCGTTCCACTTGCCTTCCCTCTTCATGCTAATGGTTTCACTGAACTTATCTCTTGCCTTTTGAAACTCTCTTGCCTCAAGATAGGCAACACCCATAAAATACTGGGCAGCCTCCTTGCCTTCATAATAGATAAGCTTGCGTTCATCCACAGTGAGCTTTATTGCATCTTTAACGTGGTCTTCTGCGTCATAGAGCCATGCTTTGGTCTTCAACCCTGTAGCAACTCTCAGGCCTGCAACATGATATGCAAACTCATCCTCTTTTGTATTTGCAAGTTTTTTCGCATGTTTTAGGTGATCCATTGCCTTGCCGGTATCTGTCTGACGATAGCCTGGTTCCTTTTGAGTCTTTGCCTTTTCAGCGTTGACCATAGCCAGACCACCATGCGCCGGACTATACCCTGCATCACAATACAATGCCCTCTCAAACTTTGTCTCCGCATCGCCAATCTTACCCTGCTCCAGAAGCTCCATACCCCTGGCATAATGATGCGGCGGGTTATCCTCCGGAGTCGTACATTTAGCAATAGGCTTTGCACAGCCATACGCCACTAAAAGACCTAAAAATAACAACCAAACTGCACTGAACCTTTTCATAATTATACCTCCTTATAAAACATAGCTTGAAGTTTAGGCTGAGGTTAAGCAGAGACAAATTTTTTGCTCAACCTTAACCTGTCTTTATTTTATCGCCTTTACAATATCTCCTGCCTGGAAACCCATACCTGAGGAAATAGCGCCTTCTGAAACCTTTTCACTTTGATGGCTGGTCAGCATTATCTCGCCGACTTGTTTCTCTCTTTTGCCGATAACCCTGCCTGTGTCCGGGTCAACCAAATCTGCCCCTGGCCTGTATACTCCAAGCTTTGTGCCAGCCTCCAATTTAGATTTTGTTCCGCCCCTGAATATTATTGTCTTACCATCAACGAGCATTATTTTACTCTGGAATGGCCTCTTATTCAACTCATCAATCATCTCGCTCATCGCCTTAGTAAGAGCATCCCTCAAAGCGCCGTCTCTAAGTCCAACATCTGCGCTGGATTTTGAACCAAATCCCAATATGCCGCCTGTCTTTTTCCTGTATTCACCTGCGCCGGATTTCTGCAAAAGCCTCTTTCCAGTAGCTATATCAACCAAACCATAATCAACCTGAACCCTTGCCACCTGTGTCTTTGACTGCGCAATTAGAACATCAGATCCCTCTTCCACCTCTGAATACGCAGTGATAGAGCCTGATATGCGGAAATCTATAGATTCAAAATCCTCTGCGGCATCTTTCTTGCCTTTTTTTACCGCGCCTGTCTGCTGCAGCTTAATCATCTCTTCCTGCTCTCTCATCTCATCTTCGGTAAGCATGATTGGCTCAAGGCCTGCTGATTTTATAATTGTAGCCAATGTGTCTGTTGTCGGCTGTTCAAGACCAGGCGTCCTGCTCTTATTTTTAAATGTGATAATACCTATTGTGTACTCAGGCCCTGAATAGTTTAGCCCGGCCTCCTCAAGTTTTTTACCCTCACCGCTCAAAGTAGTATCTTGTTTCACCACGCCTGTCATAGTTGGTGTACAACCTGTAAATACATACAGGACAACCAGTGATAACAACGCGCGGCCAACCATCTCCATTACATGCTTCATCTCCCATCCCTCCTTTCTTGTTTTTCTAATCCAGTTATTATTTGCTGGACGATATTATCCCCACCCAAAAGGCAACCAACAAAGACTCAACTTGTAAAAAACTTCATCATTTATAATTTTCACTTATTCAGAAGGTCGTCCTCCCATGAAACCCTTCTCCAAGTTTTACAATCTCCGCATCAAATGTCATATTTTCATTATTTGACTTGACTATAGACGTTATAATCATCGGTAAAATCCCTTTTGCCGAATTCAAAATAGCCTGGCATGCTGAATTCAGGCATTTTCGGCTCAGGTATTGCAGGCATAGGTATAACAACAGCCGCAACCTTAGCTCTGCCGCACAAGGCTGAGCCGGGGCCGACAGGCAGGGTACGGAGCATCCTGTCTATCATAACTTCCGACTCACGTTTAAGGAACGTGCCTGTTGCCTTTTTAACGGCCTTCTCTGCAAGACCGCTAACAAAACCTGCAATAATCCCGCCCTGCCCAAGCTCTTCGCTCATGGCCCTTTCCGGCGGCAGATAGTGCCAATCCTGCACCCCGGCATAGTCGCCGACATCCTTATTATCTGTTCCCTCTTTTATATCCTGATATTTGCTGATCCCGGAGGCAGCGCCTGCCACTGTGCCTGCATCCCCCTCGGTCATCCTTGTTTCGCCTTTGATACCCTGTCCTCTTCCCCATACCACCGTTCCTGTCTTGGTATCAACCAGCTTGAAGCCTGCTCTTACCCTTCTGATATTCAGGATACCGGTAGTCTTTTCTTCAAAATTGAAGAGTGTGCCATATATAACACCATCCACCCCGAGCTTCTTGCCCAATTCCTGATGATTGGTCATATCAAGCTGTGAACCAAGCGTGACACCAAACTCATGCTTGAGTATCTGATTTACCTCTTGTATAGGCTTGTAGAGATAACACCTCTCCGTCAATTTAGCGGCAAATATCTCCCTCACTTTTTCAGGGCCCTCCACATCATTAGTTTGATTTACCATGGGAAGCACGGCCACTATCTTTATGGGATTGGCAGGGTTAGGCGGTATATATGGCCGCGGCATAACACAACCAGAAAAGAGAAGTAGCAGCAGAACAAGAGGTAAGAGGTAAGCGGCAAGAGATAAGATTTTTTCTTGCTTCTGACTTCTTGTTTCTTGCTTCTTGCTTCTGACTTCTGACTCCTGACTCCTGACTTCTTTCATACAAACACCATGCCTTTTGTCCCGCCTGTTCTACTGTATGGAGATTCGTATAGCTTCCGGCGAACAATTGTATGTGTCAATACGCACCGCACCCTTGTTAATATCTGATGTGTCTGTCACCCGCCCCATAAACCAGTTAGCGGCACGTTCACTAATTTTTATTTTCAGGCGCATGATAGATATTGTCGCTTTTGCCGTTGCCTTCAAAACAAATCGCGAGAGCGCCTACCTGCATATCCGTATATCCATCTCCTCAGCATATCTCGTTTTCCAGAAATACTTGACCCATAACTCTTTTGAATCATGGAGACGGAAGAATTGCGCCTCACCCTTAGTTTTAGCTGTTGAGGGGTGGAACAGCCATAAGACGGCTAATGCAGCGCTTCAGGCAGTTTTGAAGGCGGCGCTGCAGACCCTCCAAAACTTACTTCTATTGTATTTGCTGTTGCGCCTGTCACCTTAAGTTTTGGAATTTCCTTAAGTTTCTTTTTTGAAATCTCATCTGCGAGCTGCTGGGCATTCCCCTTATAATCCACCTCAATTGTAGCCTCCACGCCTTCCACATCCCTTTGATAAACTGCATTAACGCCCCTTATTTGCGCCTTTACCACATCTTTGAAAATCGACAGGTCGGAATATTCTTCAATGCCACGCACTGTTATCTGAATTAGGCCGCCACCCTGAACCTCCTGGCTCCACTTGGCAGTAATCTGTTCTATGAGCTTGCCGGAAAGCTCTTTTGAAGCCCTTTCCAATGCCTCTGTTCCACCTGTTACTTCTGAAATATTTCTGCTCACACCATGACCCATTGCCGATGCAAGCACAGCGCCATTATCCACACGAATGGCCGATGCGGTAATATCGGCAATATACGAGCCAACGCTGCTGCCAGGCATTCTCGGGCCAGCCTTTGCCAGAGCCTTACCCTTTATAACAACCTCTGCGCCAAGCTTACTTCCTATTTCTTTTGCCCCTGTATCTGTCAAATCAGCGATGCGATATGCATTTGATATTTCAGTTTTACCCGTAGCAGCTGAAATGTCAACAATATTAAAGCCCTTGCTTATAAACTCTTGCTTCATGGCAGTCTCGGACGCTGACATATCAAAATGCTGGCCCTTAAACTCGCTCTTTCCGTACCACCAGAACAGATAATATTCCTGGCCTACATTTTGCTCTGCGATCATAAATAAAACCCTCGGCTTTTCTACCCTTGAGTGCAAAAGCCCAATGGCAGCAAGGTCATTTTGCAGATTTTCAACCGCCACAGTCGCAGATATGGTAACTTCATAGAGATTTCCTTTAACCCCAGCGCTTACCACATCGTATTTTTGGATATATCCCTGCGTCTTTGTAACAATATTATCCCTTATTATTTGATAATTTTCTGCCACTGTCTCTGATGCAACCATAGTTCCAACTGCCTGCTCAACGGCCTGCCGCAAGGCGTCATGAATGGCCATCTCCTTTGCCTTTGCCTCGCCGCCAGGACTAAACGGCGCAACGCCGGCAGCATTAACAACCTGTGATTCTGCATTGGCAAGTTGTTGAATCATAAAAACCAATAATAGTGGAATAAAAAAATTGACAATTTTCTGTGTCATAACACCCCTCCTCCTGATTGGGTTAACAAAATTCGTTTTAGCCTATGCGCTTTCCCTCTGCCACCTGTGACCTTATTTTCTGTTTTCTAAACACCTTTTTGTCAAGATACAGAAATAACCTTGGAAGGATAACCGTAGAAATACCAAGATGTTTGTCTATAAACTCAACCACCCAATTGATTGCTTTCAATGGCGGCGTGGCTATAGCGGCGGCTAATCTGAAGAACTGACGAACAAAAGAAAACATAAGAATTTTTTTTGTCATGTTCAGCAGCGTCGGAAAAACCACAGTCTTTTCAAACCATGTATGTTTGGTTACGGTTTCAAAAACTGAGCAGAGCAGATAAAGCGGGTCAATAAACATGCCCTCATGGCGATAAAGCTTTAAGATTGTTAACATTATCCGCAGCGGCGTCCTTTGAGCAAATTTAACCGCGTGCTTAATCCTTAAGAGAGCATCTCCCTCTATCCGTTCCATGCCTGGTCTTATCTTGCTTGTTTGCGGGTCGTAGACAAGGTTGTATATTGGAGAATCTTCCTGAATACGAAATCTGTTGGTTACCAGGGTGTCGGCATTCCACCTTCGTCCAAACCAGAGCATATTCATCATGTCTTGTTCCGTTTCACCAGGAGAGCCAAAGATAAAATTGCATATTAACAAAATATTTGTTTTTTGCATCATGAGCATGGCCTTTTCTATGCTCTCCGGAGTCTGCCCCTTTCCATATAATTTAAGCGTTTCCCTTTTAAGCGATTCAACGCCGAAACTTAATGCAAGGAAGCCGGCCATTTCCATCTTTTTCAGGGTTTCCACATTGCTCCTCAGCACATGGTCTATTCTTCCGGTTCCGATATAAAGCTTGCGAACCTTATTTTGAAGCAAGAGGTCTGAAAGCTCTTCCAATGTCTTCATGCTGGTAGTCATATCATCATCAACCCATCCTACAATTGGCGCATCAATCTCTTGCATCTCGTTAAACAGGCTTTTGGCAGACCTGCCCTGCCAGCGGATGAATTTGCCGTCAAAATCCTTTCCATATTCAAAGCAAAATTTGCATCTGTAGTTGCATCCTACGGCAGCTCGTATAAGGTCAGTCTTTATTCCCATCATATGATAATTATATCCGGGGTTTCTGAGATTTCTTCTCGGATAGATATCTTCAGGAAGGTCGTGGATGACCCTTTGTGTATAGATTATTTGGCTGCCCTTGCGATAGACAAGGTTTTTTATATTCTCAGGTGTTCCTTGAGAAAGGATTTCCATGATAGGAATTTCAGGGTTTCCACGAATAATGACATCAATATTAGGATACATCTGAAATGCCTTGTCCGGTTCTTTAAACCCAGTGCCTCCTGCAACAACAGGTGTGTTATCAGGAATTTGCGCCAGGACTTCAGATATAACATGAATACGCCATTTGCCAAATATAGAGCAGTCCTCAAAATAACCATAAAGACAGACAAGGTCTGCGCTTTCCAAATGTGCTTTGATATCAGTTTCATAGCGCATATCCAGGAGAATTGCCTCTCTGCCTGTCTGGATAATGCCCGCCTGCATATATTCAGCGGCAATAGGGGGAAGGGCATAATAAGGGTTAATATATGTGAAGGGATAAACAACGACTACCTTATTTATGTCTTTTTTCTTTTTTTGCACATAAGAAATGGAATCCATTGGTCTCTCTCCGCCTCAATGCTTTCTTTCCCAAGGTTTTGGTGTGTAGGGTAAAGGTGTGGTTTACCCAAAAAATGCAAATGCATTTTTTGGCACTTTTACAAACCCTTCAAAAACTTCAATTGCCGGGCCTGTCATATAAACATGATTGTCTTTTTCAGACCAGTCAATTTTCAGGTCGCCGCCTGCAAGGTGTACGGTCACCTTTCTACCAGCAAGTTTATTCAAGTGTGCAGCCACAGCCGAGGCGCATGCGCCTGTGCCGCATGCAAGGGTCTCTCCGCTTCCCCTTTCCCAGACCCGCATCTTAAGTTCTTTTTTGCTGACGATTTCTACAAACTCCACATTGGTCCTTTTGGGAAATAAAGAATGATTTTCTATTATAGGGCCATATTGTGTTACAGGAAATATATTTACATCATCCACAAATATAACGCAGTGAGGGTTTCCCATAGAGACGCAGGTTATCTTAAATTCTTTATTCTCTATCCGCAGTGGATAATCAACGACAGATTTTGAGTTTTCTTCCTTCCAACTCCGAACTCCGAACTCCGAACCGATTTTCATTGGTATGTCTTTTGCTTCAAGTATCGGCGCTCCCATATCCACTTTTATTAAGTTTCCTGCCTTTTTGGGTTTTATGATGCCGGCAAGGGTTTCAATGTCCAGAACATCCTTTTTTGATAGCTTCCTGTCCCAGATGTATTTTGCAATACATCGTATACCGTTACCGCACATCTCTACCCGCCCGCCGTCTGCATTGTAAATATCCATCCTGAAATCGGCCTTTTTAGACGGAAGCAGGATAATGGCCTGATCAAAGCCGATGCCAAATTGACGGTGAGAAAGTTTTTTCATCAGCTTAGAAAGTTCCGCTATTTTTTTCTTGCGGCAGTCAATGACGATAAAATCATTTCCCAGGCCGTGCATCTTGGTAAAGCGAATCTTCATAGGCTCTTCTGACTCCTGACTCCTGACTTTTGACTCTTTTCACATTTCTACATCCCCTGATAGTATTCTTGCAATATTTCCGCTCTTTTCTCTCAGCAGCAGCGCACCGTCATTATCAATGCCCACGGCAATGCCTTGCATTATTTTCCCTGTCTGCTGAACCTTTACTGTTTTACCCGCCATATGAAAAAAGCTTGTCCATGCCTTACGCACAGGTTCAAAGCCGCCTTTTAAATACTGAGCATACCATTTTTCCATGTTCAAATAAAGTAATTGGATAAAAGCTGTTCTTGAAATCTCTTTGCCGCCCTCTTGTTTCAAGGATGTTGCAATAAATTCCAACCCTTCCGAAAACATCTCTTTCGTCATATTCACATTCACACCTACCCCGATAACAACAAAGTTTATCCTGTCCATCTCGGAGTTCATCTCTGTCAGGATACCTGCAACCTTTTTTGAGTTTATGAGAATGTCATTCGGCCATTTGACTGCTGGTTCAGGTTTGTAACCCGAACCATTATTCAAAAACCTTGCAATAGTCTCTGCAACTGCAACAGCAGCAACAAGGGTAAGCTGCGGGGCAAACACAGGCATTATGTTTGGACGCAGAACAATGGATGTATAAATATTTACACCGGCAGGCGATTCCCATCTTCTGCCAAGTCTGCCTTTGCCTTTTTTCTGAAAATCAGCCACGACAGCAAAACCTTCAGCAGCGCCCTTTGAGGCAAACTCCCGCGCAGCCTCATTGGTAGAGTCTATCTCTTTATAAAAGGAAATGTTTTTACCGATAAAGGCTGTTTTAAGGTTAGAGCTAATTTCTAAAACAGTGAAAGGCAAATTCTGAAGATTTAATCTATACCCTTTGGCAGGGCTTGCCGCGATAGAGTATCCCATCTCCTTGATTGAATTTATATACTTCCAGATTGCAGTCCTTGACAGGCCGAAGGTTTTACTCAGGGCCTGACCGGAGAGGAAAGAATGAGATTCTTTTTTCAAAAGCCTTATGATTTCCTCTTCTATGGATATTTTATTGACCTTCATTGGATTTCTGTATAACTAATTTGTAAATTATATCGCACACAATATAATTTACAACGGAAAATTATTTCCATTATTTCCCTTATTTTTCAAGGGGTTAAATTGGTGCTAACCAGTTTTAAATCTTGACAGGTTTATTTATTTGACCTAAAATCAACAAAAATGATGCATGCGGCATAAAAAAGAATGTTATATTGCATGTCGCTAACACCAAAGTTGCCTGCAATGGGAAAAAGTTCAACAATAAAATGGCTATCTTTGAAGCAATAATTTTGACACTAAAAACCGAGTGTAAGGAGTGTAAATAACATGTCTGAACACGATATAATAAAAACAAAAATCTTTAGAAGTAGTGAGGACTTTATTTTAAAAAGAGCACAAAGAATTACTGAAGCAATTGCATTTGAAGGTGGTAATATTGCAAATCCAAAGAAACATCTAATATCTACTTTGCCAAATGGCAAAGAGTCGTACTTTTTAAAGCCTGGTAAAGAAACTCAAAGAGCAGTACCTAATATTCATGATATGTTTCCCAATGTGGGAAGCAACAACAAAAGTGAGACAGACGGCTATACTTTTGAAGTAGTTTGGGAATGCCTTGTTAAAATTTCCATTATTAATCAACTTACTTTCAAAAAAGTATTAGTTCTACTTTATCGGCTTTGTTTCTTACTTGACCATCAAGAAATCGAAAACGGCAGATTCAGATATTTACCCTCACAAGAAATTTTAGATTACATTGCCAAAATTGATTTTGCACTGAAAGAAGGGTTCAAGGATAAATTCAAAAAAGATGAAATCGGGTTATTAGAATTTCTACACTTTATTGATTTACTTGGCTGGAACGAAGATGTAAAATGTCATATCAAAGATGCAAAACCCGATTTTGAAGATAGAAGTAAGAGAAATGTTGGAAGAACTAACACGATAATAAGCATAATTAGTGTTCCGCTGATGATTAACGATTTCCTTTCAAACATTATTGAGAATGTAAATTACATTGAAAAAATCAATGTAAGACTTATCCTTTCTACAATGCAGAAGTTGAGTAAGTCAAGAGGAATATGTGTTTTATCCCATACCGAACTGCAAAAATATTTAAACCCATATTTAGAAAGGTTGGATTAGTATGAGCATTCAGAAAATAGATAATTTCAGAAATAAGATTTTGAATGAAGATGTACTGAAAGTTCTAAAACAACTTCCTGACAATTCATTGGATATGGTTTATGGTGACCCCGATTATAATGTTGGCATTAATTACGCTGGGAAAAGTTATACGACAAAATGGAACGAATACATTGACTGGTATATTGAACTGACGAAGGAAAGTATGCGTGTGTTAAAGCCGACTGGAAATTTGTTTATGCTCAACTACCCAAAGCAAAACGCTCATTTAAGAGTAAAATATTTGGACGACAATGCTTATGATGTGCAAGATTATGTTTGGACATACAATACGAATGTCGGACATAGCCCCAAAAGATTTACTACTGCACACCGTTCTATTCTTCATGCAATAAAAAGCAAAGACAATCATTTTTACAAAGACAATGTTGCACAGCCGTATCTTAATCCGACAGATAAAAGAATTTTACAACGAATTGAGGAAGGACACAAAGGGCGTATGCCTTATTCTTGGTTTTATTTTGACCTTGTAAAAAATGTTTCTAAAGATAAGACATTTCACGCTTGTCAAATTCCATTGCCTCTCGTTGAAATGCTTATTAAATCTTGCACACAAAAGAATGACGATATTTTTATTCTATTTGGTGGCAGTGGTTCTGAGATAGTTTTGTGCAAAAACTTAAAAAGAAATTTCATCTCTTGCGAAACCCATCCAGACTACTATCAAATGATTTTAGACCGTTTAGACAACAACGGAAAAATAAAAGACGAATACCGATTGGACTTTATACAGCAAAAAAACGGTAAGACAGTTACGCAGACATTTGACCTATTTGCACAAGAAAATAAAAAAGCACTTGCACGCCTTGAAATATAACAAATCACTCCAGCGGACACGGTAAAACCGTGCCGCTGAGTTCAGTCGTTCTTTTGAAAAATAAATAAAAGTGAGTAATAATATAACAGGAGGCAAAAATGGAAATTACATTACCTTTAGAGAAAATGTCTACCGAAGAAAAAATTCAGACTATGGAAATAATTTGGAATGATTTGTGCGGAAAGACAGATAACATACCATCTCCTTCCTGGCATAAAAAGGTTTTACAAGAAAGAGAGGATAGAATTAAAAAAGGAGATGATGAATTTGTAGATTGGAATAGTGCTAAAAAACACATACGGGATAAAATTTCGTGAAAATAAAAATACTTGCTTCGGCAACTCAAGATTTGATTGATGGTTACTGGTTTTACGAAAAACAATCTGAAGGACTTGGTTCATACTTTTTAGATACCCTTTTTTCTGATATTGATTCATTGGCAATTTATGGAGGAATTCATCCCAAATATTATGACAAATATCATCGTTTACTTTCAAAACGATTCCCTTTTGCCATTTATTACCGCGTTGAAAACGATATAGCGCTTGTTCATGCAATTCTTGATTGTCGTCGAAATCCAGCATGGATAAGAAAGAAATTGAAAACAGATTGAGATACAAGAGAACAAATATGGCAAATATGATTTTCGTATCAGGCGCTACCGGAAACATTGGGAAGGAAGTTGTTAAACAACTTATTAAAAAGGGGATACGCGTGCGAGCTGGAGTTCATTCAGAACAAAAAGCTGGAATTCTGAAAAAACTCGGGGCAGAAGTTGCGCTTATCGACTTGAATAATATCAAAAGTATTCAAACCGCTCTGGAGGGTGTGGCAAAAGCGTTTTCACTATTTCCTTTAGTTCCTAACCTTGCCGAACTAGGCGCCAATTTTGTAAAGGCAGCCAAGGTAGCCGGAGTTAAGCACATTGTTTGGTCATCGGGCATGGGAGCAGACTCCCCGCAAGCCATCACTTTAGGCAAATGGCACCGTGCGGCTGAAAAAGCCGTGGAAGCCTCAGGCATTCCATACACAATAGTGCGCCCCAGTTCTTTTATGCAGAATTATGTAAACTTTGCCGGGCATACTATAAAAAACCAGAATGCGTTCTATTTTCCACAGGGAGACGGTAAAATATCGCTCATAGATGTGCGGGATATTGCCGTAGTTGTCTCTATTTTGCTTAGCGAAAGCGGACATGAAGGCAAGGCATATAATCTCACGGGTGCTGAAGCCATCTCTAATTATAAAGTAGCGGAAATTTTGTCGGAGGTAACAGGTCGCTCGATAAGCTATATAGATGTTCCGGTAGATACCGCACGGCAAAGCATGAAAAGTATGGGGATGCCGGATGTGATAGTAGAAGCCCTCTTGGAACTTTCCGCTATTATCAAAGCAGGCTACACCTCAGCAGTTTCCCCTGTAGTGGAGCAGATTACCGGCAAACAACCCATTGCATTCAGACAGTTCGCCAAAGATCATCTTCAATTTTTTGAATAGAACTCCTTAGACTGCGCCGCTGATTTGGGCCGTTAGTTAACCACCTCTAAACTTATATCCACCGCCCTTGCCGAATGTGTCAAGGCGCCCACTGATATGAAATCAACCCCTGTTTTTGCTATCGCCCTGATATTTTTCAGATTCACGCCGCCGGACGCCTCAATCAAAGCCGCTTTGCCGATGGTTTTAACAGCTTGTTTCATTACCGAAGGCTTCATATTGTCAAGCATGATAACATCAGCGCCTGCGATAATCGCCTCTTTTACCTCAGTCATATTTTTCACCTCAACTTCTATCAGCATATTCTTTGGAGCCTTTTCCCTTGCCCTGCATACCGCCTCTGCGATCCTGCCGACCGCCGCAATATGATTGTCCTTTATCAATACACCGTCACAAAGGCCAAATCTATGATTAAAACCGCCGCCCATCCTTACCGCATATTTTTCAAGAATACGCAGGCCCGGTGTAGTTTTTCTGGTGTCAAGGATTTTGACCTTTAAACCTTTTACATTATTTACAAACCGGCTGGTTAGGGTCGCAATGCCGGAAAGTCTCTGTAAAAAATTAAGGGCAACCCGCTCCCCTATAAAGATGGCAGACAGCCTACCGGAGACCGCAGCAATGATTTTACCCTTTTTGACGCGGTCTCCATCTTTTACGAAGGCCTTAAATTCAATCTTTGCATCAATAGTCTTAAACACAGCCTCCGCAATCAGAGCGCCCGCAACAACCATATCTTCTTTTGCAATAATCTCGGCGCTGCCCTCTACATTCCTATCCACCACCGCCATTGTCGTTATATCGCCTGAGCCAACATCTTCAAGCAAAGCGGTTTCTATAATATCTTGTATGTTGTAGCTTTTAATGACGGCCATATTTTCCATTATTAATTATGAACGTAATGAATGTTTTTACTGACAGAAATATTCAGGGGCAGACATTGTATCTTCATAAAAATTCTTGAGCCATGATTATTTCACATCTTGTTGAGGCGGCTGTTTTTTTGTCTCCTTTGGAACGGAATGACATCTGAAGCAATTACGAAGAGGGAAGGCCACTTTATCATGGCATCGCCCGCAGAATTGGCCTTTCCATATGGCAGCCATGCTAATCGGTGTGGCGCCAGCCTGCGTCTCAAATAGTTTTGGATGGCAGGCGCTGCAATTTAGCCAGAAGTTATGCACATTATGAGGGAATAGGACATCAGGCATAAAATCCATCTTTGACTTTATAATGATATCTTTTGAAAACTGGATTGTATTATCTTCTCTCTCATGGATGGAATCAAGCGGGGCTATAATATCGTCGCTGAGGGCCTTTGCCCAATCAATAAAATTATAACTGTCTCTTGGCAGCAAGCGCAGCATTTGCATATCAGGGGTGGGGTCTATGATGCCATATTTGTCATATTTTAATCCCCATATCTGCTTGTCTGTGAATACGCTCTGTTTGATTTCTTGTGCCGGAAGGGCGCTGTCTGTTTTTGTGCCTGTAAAGAATATTGTCGGTATAATAAACAGGAAAGATATAAAAATATATTTTATAAAAACCTTAACCATAATTATACCCTTTATCGTTCTTCCATCTTTTCAAGCCCTTGCTCCAGTTTTATCTTTTTATACGAAAGCTCCTCAAGCCGAATCCTGTCCTTTTCAACAACCGCTTTAGGCGCCCTCTCAATAAAATCCGCACTGGATAATCTTTTCTGAACTGCCTCAATCTCTTTTATAATCTTTTCCATATCCTTTGCAACTCTTTTCCTTTCGTCATCAAAGTTTATTAGACCCTTCAATGGGACAAATATCTCAATATTGCCGGTAATTGCAGTAGCAGCATCTTTAGGTTTTTCAGCGCTTGCTGAAATCTTTAGCACAGAAACCTTTGCCAGCCCTTTAATGTATTGTTCACCGATTGCCAGTAGTCTTGCGGTTGAATTATCGGAGCAGCGGCAAATAGCTTCAATCTGAATTGCGGGAGAAACATTCATCTCGCTTCGGATATTTCTGAGCGCTTTGATTACATCTGTAATAGTAAGCATATCCCTTTCTGCATCAGGATAATCCTCGCCTGTCTGAGGGAAGGCCTGCCGCATGATACTGGTGGGCGCAGCCCACCCTGCCTCTGCCCCTTGCCCCTTAACCCTTGATCCTTCTTCGGCAACAGACAGCACATCCCAAACCTCCTCAGTGATAAACGGTATTATCGGGTGAAGGAGTTTCAACAAATCTCTGAGAACCGTGAGTAAAACATCCTGCGCTGTATGCTTTCGTTCTTCGCCGTTTTCCCCGCGCAAATCCAGTTTAATCAGCTCCACATACCAATCGCAAAGTTCATGCCAGATAAACTGATACGCGCTATTCGCCGCATCGTTGAACCGGTAATTTTCCAGAGCCGATGTTGTTTCTTTAATGGCTGCATTCAATCTTGTGAGTATCCACTTATCTGCCAGCGAGTATGCATCTTTCACTTCCGACTTCTGACTTCTGACTCCTGGCTCCTCAATATTCATCAGGGTAAATCTTGCCAGATTCCATATCTTATTGCAGAAGTTCCTGTATCCTTCAATCCTTTCCTCCGCCAATTTTACATCCCTGCCCTGAGCTGCCATTGCCGCCAATGTAAACCTGAATGCATCTGTGCCGTATTTATCCATGATGACCAGCGGGTCAATGACATTGCCTTTGCTCTTGCTCATCTTCTGCCCTTCAGCATCCCTTACAAGGGCATGGATGTAGACATCCCTGAAAGGCACATCATTCATGAATTTGAGTCCCATCATGAGCATCCTTGCAACCCAGAAAAAGATGATGTCAAAACCTGTAATTAAGGCAGCTGTAGGATAATAGTGTTTGAGCTCTTTTGTCTTCTCAGGCCAGCCTAATGTTGAAAAAGGCCATAACGCAGATGAAAACCATGTGTCCAACACATCATTGTCTCTTATTATATGGCTTCCACCGCATGAAGGGCATGTCGTGGGTTCATCCCGAGAAACAATCGGTCTTGCCTTTACAGAAACAAACCGTTCTATATATAGCTTTTGTCCTTTCTCTTGTTCTGGCTTCTGACCCCTAATAGAGGCATTCAGGGGCAGGCTTTTGGCTTCTGACTTCTGTATCTCGTATATCTCATCTTTATTGCACTTTAAACAATACCATGCAGGTATCTGATGCCCCCACCATATCTGCCTTGATACGCACCAATCCTTGATATTACGCATCCACTCAAAATATGTATTCTCCCACCCCTCTGGAATAATCCTTGTCCTCCCCTGTTCAACCGCCTTAATAGCCTCCTTTGCAAGGGACTCAACCTTCACATACCACTGGGGTGAGAGATACGGCTCAATAACAGTTTTGCACCGATAACACTTTCCTATGGCATGCCTATGGTCTTCTGTCTTTGTTAAAGCTCCCCTCTCTTTTAATATATGGATGACCTTCTCCTTTGCCTTATGCGCATGCAGGTCAGCTATCTCTTTCATTACCTCATCCGCCACATCAGGGATATTTGGTTTTATATGCGCCCTCTCGTTGAATATCGCTATGCGTTTAAGTCTGTGTCTCAGTCCTGCCTCAAAATCGTTAAAATCATGGGCTGGCGTAATCTTTACCGCGCCTGTGCCGAATTCCAAGTCAACCAAGATTGAATCGCCGATTACAGGAATTTTGCGGTTTGTGAGCGGAAGCAAAACCTCTTTGCCTATGAATTTATTATACCGTTCGTCGTCAGGATGCACGGCAACTGCCGTATCGCCGAACATGGTTTCAGGCCGCGTTGTGGCAACGGTCAAAAAACCGGGGACAGATTTTAAATCTGTCCCAGCATCTGCGATTGGATAACGGATATGATAAAGTTTGCCCGCAGCCTCTTCATGCTCAACCTCTATATCAGAAAGAGCTGTCAGGCACCTCGGACACCAGTTAATCAGCCGCTCGTCCCGATATATCAATCCTTCTTCATAAAGCCGAACAAAGACCTCCCGAACTGCTTTGCTCAGTTCCGGGCTCATGGTAAACTGCTCGCGCGACCAGTCGCATGATGCGCCAAGCCTTTTCAGTTGATTGATGATAGCCCCGCCGGATTCTTCCTTCCACTGCCAGACCAGTTCTATAAATTTCTCCCTGCCAAGTTTGTGCCGGTCCAATTTTTCTGCATGGAGCTTTTTCTCCACCACATTCTGTGTGGCAATGCCTGCATGGTCTGTGCCGGGGACCCACAGCACATCAAACCCATTCATCCTTTTGTAGCGCGCCAATATATCCTGAAGCGTATTGTTCAAGGCATGTCCCATGTGGAGAGAGCCAGTCACATTGGGCGGCGGGATGACCATTGAGAATACAGGTTTTGCTGAATCCACATCCGCCCTGAAAAGCTGTGTCTCAAGCCAGTACCGCAGCCACTTCTCTTCTACTGCCTTTGGATTATAGACCTTGTCAAGTTCTTTTGTTTTCATACGATATAAAAAACAGGCGAAGGATTATAACCAATTCTCCTTGCATAATGCAAGATTCAAAAACCTGCATGTCCTTGCCGTTTATTCCTCGCTGTGATATAAGTCCGTTAATATGAAACATTCATGAGCCTTTGGCTTGCAGTAGTTGCCCGATTTATTGGGCGTCTTTAAAGACGCCGACCTGCCTGTGCATTACACGCAGACAGGTAAATCGGCAAATACAAATACAGCAGGAATAAAATTGAAGGGAACGTGCGGAAAGACATTGCGCAATATTAAACTCATCATTGAATATGAAGGCGCTAATTACGCAGGCTGGCAGATTCAGAAAAACCTTCCTACCATTCAGGGTACAATTCAGGAAAAGCTAAAGATAATGACCGGCGAGGATATTGAGCTTACTGCATCAAGCAGGACTGACGCAGGCGTCAATGCGCTTGGTCAGACAGCTAATTTCAATACAGAAAGCCGCATCCAGCCCTATTCCTTTCAAATGGGGCTTAATGCCCTCCTTCCTGATGATATTGTTATAAAAAATGCGGAAGATGTTTTTCTGGACTTTGATTCAAGGAAAGACGCAAAATCAAAAACCTACAGATACCTTATCCTCAACAGACCCTATCCCTCAGCCATCTACAGAAATTTCTCATGGCATGTGTTTCAGAAATTAGACATAGATGCAATGAGGACAGCAGCAAGTCTCCTTATCGGCAAAAAGGACTTTACATCATTCAGGGCTGCTGAATGTGATGCCCTGCATTCTGTCAGAGAGGTTTTATCGTTTTCAATAGAAAAGAGGGATGATGGTTTTTTGGAATTTGAGGTCAAAGGCACGGCATTTTTAAGGCACATGGTAAGGATAATGGTTGGAACTTTGACAGCTATTGGCAAAGGAAAGATTAAGGTGGAAGAATTTCAAACGATAATTGATGCCAAAGACAGGAGATTGGCTGGCATAACTGCGCCGCCGCATGGATTGTTTTTGAAAGAGGTGGAATATTAGCTCAAAAAGCGCAAGTTTAGGCTGCAAACTTTAACCCTAACCAATCCAAACTTAATATCTAGCCAGAATAGCATCTTTGGCCGCCGTTGTAAGAGGTAGTATCATATAAATACTATCTTACCTTTGCCGCCATTTTCTAATCTCCTCCATAGATAATACTATCACCGGAAACAATAACAGAAATATCCATTCTTTCAAACCAAGCGGCGCAAGACCGAAGATTTTTTGCATGAAAGGCATGTATATAAAAAGCAATACAAGTGTTATCTCAACTGCTATGCCAAACAGCACAAGCCTGTTGTTAAAAAAACCCACGTTGAATATTGACTCTTTTTCTGTCCTGCATGCAAACACATTTCCTATCTGGGATGCAACAATGCCTGCAAGGCTCATGGTCGTTGCTGTTGTATAGGTGATGCCGCTGGAAGGCATTGGAGCGCCCCACTGCCATCCGCTTAGCCAATAGATAAAAAAGAAGCCTGACAGACACAGGGCTGCCTCTATAGGGCCGAGAAATAGATAAGCCCTTGATAGCAGGTTAAAATCAAGAAGCCTTTTTGTTCTGGGTCTGGGCGGCTGATTCATTATCCCTTTCTCATGCGGCTCCACACCGAGGCCGAGGGCAGGCACAATATCGGTGCCTAAATCCACAGCAAGTATCTGCATTACAGTAAGCGGCAAAGGTATCTTGAATAAGACAAAAGCAATGAAAGGCACAATCTCTGGAATGTTGCTGGCAAAGATATATGTCACAAATTTTTTGATATTTGCATATACCGCCCTGCCTTCCTTGATCGCTTCCACAATAGTTGCAAAGTTGTCATCTGTAAGCACTATCTCTGCCGATTCCTTTGCCACGTCGCTTCCACGTTGCCCCATCGCAATTCCTATATCAGCCTTCTTTAGCGCAGGCGCATCGTTTACACCATCGCCAGTAACAGCCACAATCTCACCGAGATCCTGAAGCATTGCAACAACCATTAGTTTGTCCTTTGGCGTAACCCTGGCAAAAATAGTTTCTCCTTGCTTGAGCAGCTCTCTTAATTCCCTGTGAGAAAGCTTCGAAAGCTCAATACCGCTTATCACTTTTGGATTATTGCCTCCAATGCCAACCTTTTTTGCAATTGCATCGGCTGTAAGACCATAATCGCCGGTTATCATTATCACCCGTATGCCGGCAGAATGGCATTCCTCAATTGCCTTTCCAACCTCTGGCCTTGGCGGGTCAAACATGGCAATCAGGCCGATGAAGGTCAAATCCTTTTCCACATCGTCCTCTGTGTATTTTGTTTTATCTCCTGACCCCTGACCCCTGACTCCTGACTGTATCTCCCGATATGCCACTGCCAACACCCTTAAACCAAGTGACGCCATTAAGTCATTTTGTTTTAAGATTGCCTCTCTGTCCTCGCTTGTTAGTTTAACCGCTGTTCCATATCTATACATCATTGTGCATAAATCCAGCATCTCCTTTGGCGCACCCTTGACATAAGCAATCATTATTTCTCCTGACTCCCGACCTCCGCCCCCTGTCCCATGTTTATGTATTGTCGTCATCCTCTTTCTTATTCTTTCAAAGGCAAGATGAGCGATTCTCGGATTTTGTTTTTTCAGCTCCTCCAAATGCAGCCCGGCCTTTTCAGCGGCAACAACCAAAGCACCTTCTGTAGGGTCGCCGGAAATTGACCACCCCATCCCTGCACCCCTCTGCAAAGGGGCAACAATGTGTGCATTGTTGCAAAGGCTCGCAGCCTTAAGAAGCTCATCAACCCCTTCTCTTTTTAAATCATCTGAAGAAAGTATTTTGTTGTTCCATGTAAAATCCCCTTTTGGCTCATATCCTTCACCGGCGATATCTATTGTTTTTCCATTAATCCAAAGCTGTGTCACGCACATCTCATTTGCGGTAAGCGTGCCTGTCTTGTCTGTGCATATGACATTTACAGAGCCGAGGGTTTCGACGGCAGAGAGTTTTTTCACAATTGCTTTTTTCCTTGCCATTCTCTGCACCCCCATTGCAAGGGAAAGGCTGACTGTGGGAAGCAGTCCTTCAGGCACATTTGCAACGATAATGCCTATTGCAAAAATAAAACTCTCTGTCAGTGTAAGCCCTGCCATTTTAAAGCCAAGCAAAAAGAATATAATGCCAAGGCTTAATGCAACCCATGTAACTACCTCTGTAACTCTGACCATCTCCTTTTGCAAAGGGCTCATTTCAGTCTTTATGGCCTGGGTGAGATACGCAACCTTGCCGATCTCTGTATCCATGCCTGTTGCTGTAACAACTGCCTTGCCCATGCCGGATAAAACGCCTGTGCCTGCAAATATAAGGTTCGGCATCTCTGTCCAGATAAAGTTTTTTCCATTCTCCAACGACTCTGCCATCTTATACACAGGCCTTGATTCGCCTGTTAAAGGGCTGTTGTCAACACGCATATCGTCAGCCTGTATCAGCCTTCCGTCAGCAGGTATATAATCGCCCTCGTTCAAAAGAATAATATCTCCCGGCACAAGCTCGCTGCTTGTTATGTCTTTTTCCTTGCCTCCTCTTACAACCCTTACCTTTTGCGGAAGAAGTTTTTGGAGCGCCTCCACAGCCCGCTCCGCCTTATATTCCTGCCAGAAGCTGAATCCTGCATTGATGATAACAACAAGGAATATAGCCCAGCCCAATTCAGGCATGCCTGCGACAAACGACAAGATGCCTCCGAGCCACAAAAGTATTGCAAAAAGGTTTGTTAAATTTCGCAGAAAATCGTAGAAAAAATATTTCGCTGCAACCCTTTTGAGAATATTGAGCCCGACAGTATGAAGCCTGTGCAAGGCCTCCTTATCAGTAAGCCCTGCCTCCTGTGTATTAAGCTCTGCGAATATCTCGTCACGTGTTAACGGAACATACGCATCTCTGCCCAATCCTTCCTCTTTTTTTACTATATCTATAACAGTTTCTTTTGTCTTTGCTGTGAGGATTGTATTGCGGAAGATTTTATTTAAAAGAAAGCCTTCCAACTGCGAAAGTAATTGGAAATGTGTGCCGCTTTCTTTAATAGGCGAGACGATAAGGAAAAGTATGTGGATTTTACCCCTTGTTTTTGCCGGATGAGGAATCCCCTGTTTTGAGATAGCGAGGATAAGTTTCATATCCTCCACTGCCTCTGAAAAGGTATGGAATATTGCAGAGCCAGTACCAGTGAGGACGCCGTCTATACTCTCGTGATCTTTTAATGCCTTGATGGAGTTTTGGTCTTCACATGCCCTGCCAAGAAGGCAGACCATATTTTTTAATGCCTCTGTGTGGTCTTTTGCCCTGAAATTGAAGAGGATGTGGCCTTTGGATAAAAAAGAAGATAGGTTCATAAAGAATAATTTAATATCCGCTCCATGAGTTTAGTATAAATTGTCAGGCATGGCAATGGGAAATTTGGACAATTACCTGCTTTTTACTACACCAACTCTCTCGCAATACCTATAAAGCCTGCATTGGCTGCACAGGGGCGAAACAGGTTTGCAGATATTCTGCCCAAAGGTTACAAGAAGGTCGTTTATAATAATCCAATATCTCTTTGGGAGTTTTTTTCTCAAGGCAAATTCTGTCTCATCAGGTGTTTTTGTTTTTACATAACCCAATCGGTTGCTTATTCTGTGTACATGGGTATCAACACATATGCCCGGTTTTCCATAGCCTAATGTTACAACAAGGTTTGCTGTCTTCCTTCCAACACCATTAAACTCTAAAAGTTCATCAATACTATCAGGCACCCTTGAATGGTATGTTTCTACTAATTTCTTGCAGATATTTTTAATAACCTTAGCTTTGTTTCTGTAAAAACCCACAGGGTAGATTGTCTTTTCAATTGTTTTAATAGGCATATCCATCATAGCCTCAGGTGTTTTTGCGAGGCTGAATAGTCTTTCCGATGCCTGCATAGTTGTGTTATCCTTTGTTCTCAGGCTTAGGATACATGAGATCAATACCATAAAAGGGCTACGGGATGTTTGGGAGATTTGGGTAACGGCCGGGATGGTAAACAGTTTATTTGCCGCCTTAAGTATTTTTATGGCCGAGGCTATATCCGCGTCTCGCATTTTAGAAACCACCTCTTATAGTGGACGACAAAAATAAGTAGCTGTAGTTTGCCCGACCTAACCTTCTGTTGGGCGCCCCATGGGCGTATTTTAAAATCGCCGATAAATCGGCAGACTACAAATTTATGTCGCTGCCTATGGTGATAATATACCTGTTATTCCATAAATAAAAAAGGGTGTCCAGATTATTTGGACACCCTTTTACATGAGGATTTAGACTTTACCTTATTACATCATCCCTTCCATTCCACCCATGCCGCCCATGCCGCCCATGCCGCCCATTCCCGGAGGCATTCCACCTTTTTCTTCTTTTGGTTTCTCGGCAATAATTGCCTCTGTGGTAAGCATAAGTCCTGCGATGGATGCGGCATTCTGAAGCGCATATCTTGTAACCTTTGTTGGGTCAATAACACCTGCTTTCAACAGGTCTTCATAGACTTCAGTTGCGGCATTAAAACCGAATGACCCGCTTTCCTTTTTCACCCTTTCAACAACTATTGAACCCTCAGCGCCTGCATTGCCTGCAATCTGCCTGATTGGCTCTTCAAGCGCCTTCTTTACAATATTGACGCCAAACTGCTGGTCGCCTTCAAGTTTGAGCTTTTCAACCTGAGACAATACCCTGAGATATGTTACGCCGCCGCCAGGGACAATGCCCTCTTCAACAGCAGCCCTTGTTGCATGGAGCGCATCTTCAACCCTTGCCTTTTTTTCCTTCATCTCTGTCTCAGTTGCAGCGCCGACATTGATTACGGCAACACCGCCGACAAGCTTTGCAAGTCTCTCTTGAAGTTTTTCCTTGTCATAATCCGATGTTGTTTCTTCAATCTGAGCCCTTATCTGTTTTACACGTCCTTCAATATCAGCCCTTTTCCCGGCGCCGTCAATAATAGTTGTATTTTCCTTGTCAATTACTATCCTCTTCGCCTTGCCCAGGTCTTTAATATCAACTGTCTCAAGTTTAATGCCGAGTTCTTCTGCAATGAGTTTGCCGCCTGTAAGTATTGCAATATCCTCCAGCATTGCCTTTCTCCTGTCGCCAAAACCAGGCGCCTTTACAGCGCAGGCATGGAGTGTTCCTCTGAGTTTATTGACAACCAAGGTTGCAAGCGCTTCGCCCTCTACATCCTCCGAGATAATGACGAATGGTTTGCCCATCTTTGCAATCTTTTCGAGGATGGGAAGCATATCCCTCATATTGCTAATCTTCTTCTCATTGATAAGGATAAAAGCGTCTTCTAAAATGCACTCCATTCTTTCAGCATCTGTTACAAAATATGGTGAAAGATAACCTCTGTCAAACTGCATGCCCTCAACCACCTCAAGGGTTGTCTCCATCCCTTTTGCCTCTTCAACAGTGATTACCCCTTCTTTGCCAACCTTGTCCATTGCCTCTGCAATGATATCGCCGATTGTATTATCGCCGTTGGCAGATATAGTTCCTACCTGCGCAATCTCTTTTTTACCCTTTGTCGGATTTGATATTTTTTTCAACTCAGCAACCGCCACCTCAACAGATTTATCAATGCCCCTCTTTAAATCCATTGGATTGTGGCCTGCCGCAACGAGTTTTGCGCCCTCTCTGTATATGGCTTGAGCAAGGACTGTGGCGGTTGTAGTTCCATCGCCTGCCACGTCGCTTGTCTTGGATGCAACCTCTTTAACCATCTGGGCGCCCATATTTTCAAATTTGTTTTCAAGCTCTATCTCTTTTGCAACGGTAACGCCGTCCTTTGTAATGGTTGGTGAACCAAAAGATTTTTCAATAACAACGTTCCTGCCCCTTGGGCCGAGTGTTACCTTTACTGCGTCAGCCAGCATATTGACGCCATTTAATATTGAGTTTCTTGCCCTTTGACCAAAGGCTATTTCTTTTGCAGCCATTTTATTCCTCCTTTTTTATTTTGTAGTTTGCCCATTTATGGATGTATTAAAAGAGCCGATGAATCGGCAACTACAGACAATCACTTTGCTATTATTCCAAGAACATCCTCTTCTCTCATAATCAGGTGTTCCTCACCTTCAATCTTTACCTCGGTACCGCCATACTTGCTGTATAGCACCCTGTCGCCAGCTTTAACATCCATAGCAATCCTCTTACCGTCATCGGCCATTTTACCTGGACCAACAGCGACAACCTCGCCTTCCATGGGTTTTTCCTTTGCGCTGTCAGGGATTATAATGCCTCCCTTTGTCTTTTCCTCTTCTTCCAGTCTCTTCACTAAAATCCTGTCGTGAAGTGGTTTAATCTTCATTTTAAATCCTCCTTTAATTAATATTTGCCGTTAATATATGCACCGCCAATCTATTTGTCAAGGGAAAAATTAGCACTCGTCAATACAGAGTGCTAATTTAAAAGGATTCTTTCGTATTTAAGTTGAATGCTCTAAATACAATTCCTAAACCCTAATGTCTAATTTCCAATGAAATGTCCAATGGCTAAATTTCTATCTTCTTAATCATATTTTTTGATATTTTTTTACATTTGACATTTTATCCTTGACAGATATTCTTCCTGTCAAGGATTTATTAGAAATTAGGATTTAGAAATTGGAAATTTAATGTAGTGTCTGCTTAAGAATTCCATACACCAACTTTTTTACGAAAGAGTCTTTAAAAGTATTACAGCCTTAAATCTGCCAAGACAGCCTTGTTTGCACCTGCCCCTTCCATCTCTTTTATGGCCTCTGCTGAATCCCCAGGCTTTATATCTACCCCTTTTATTGCATCAATTAGGACGGTTACGTTAAACCCTTGCTTTAAAGCATCTAACACCGTTGCCCTAACACAGTAGTCAGTTGCTAGTCCACCTACATAAACGTGTTTAATGCCTTTTTCTCTTAAACTGTCTGTAAAAGGCTTTTTTTCATAATTGCGGGCTTGAAATCCAGAATAGCTATCCTCATTCGGATTTTCACCCTTAGTAACGATTACGGTATGCAAAGGAAGTTTAAGGCCTGGATGAAATTCAGCGCCCTTTGTTCCCTGAATACAATGCGGCGGCCATAAGCCGCCAAATTGTTTGAAGTGTTGGGTTTTTTCTGGATGCCAGTCTCTTGATGCATAAATAACAAGGCCTGCCTTCTGAAACATCTTTATATATTTGTTCAGAACAGGCACCACCTTGTCTCCTTCAGGCACCGGCAGCGCCCCGCCTGGGCAGAAATCGTTTTGAACATCTATAATGACAAGGGCGCTCTTCTTCTCCATATTTTTTAAACGTCTTCTTTGATTCTTTTATACACTATGGGAATTGCCGAGATTATAATAACAAGGATTAACCCAATTAAAAACTCCCTTGAAACTTTGCCTCTAATCAAATCCAGCAGTGAACTCGAAAAAACCACGAAGGCAATAATGGCAGGAAGCATAAAGATAAAAGATGCCAGCACATAGTGGCTGAATTTTATACTTGTGAGGCCAAAGGCATAATTCAGCAGGTTGAATGGAAATAAAGGGATTAGTCTGCTAAACGCGACTATCTTCCAGCCTTGCTTTTCCACCTCTTTGTCCAAGGTGTTCAATTTTCTGTTTTTTAGCAGTTTTGCGACTAATTCACGCGCCATATACCGCGATATAAGAAATGCAGCAGATGCCCCAATGGTTGCGCCAACAGCAGTGTAGACGCTTCCTGCAATCGGGCCGAAAATGACGCCGCCGGCAATAGTAAGGGGAGTTCCAGGAAAAAGGAAGACCGGGGCGATGCTATAAATGAGAATATATGCAATGGGCCCCCATGGGCCTAATCCAGAAATCCATCTCCTTAAACCTTCAGGATCGAGGTATTGTGCAGTATCTGTGTATTTTAAAAGAATTGCAAGCGCAATAAAGAATGCAACAAATATTCCGCCTTTTATGACAATAAGATTTCTCATATTATGTTAGTAGTGGTTTTGCGTTAACCCAGAAAATGCAGTTGCATTTTCTGGGTTAAAAGTAATTTTTTGTAAAACAGCTAATAGCGCTTGATTTTTTTATGACTAAAATCATATACTATAGAATAAAGAGTTTCTATAATAGTGTTTAAAGCACAGGAGGAGGATAGCATGTCAAATATCAATATAAGCGGCGATATGACTACAGGCGAGGTAACAACCAGATGGCCGTCCACAAAAGAGGTATTTACAAAACATTTTGGAACAGGATGTTTTACATGTCCGGCGTTCGGAGGCGAACCTATCTCAATGGCCTGCGCAATGCACTCAACCGATGTCAATATGTTTGTGAATGAACTGACAGCAGCAGCCAAGAAGGAAGAGGGCGCAAAAAAACAATAGCTATAGCCTTACATCGCTTCTTTGTCAGAAACAGGCAAATACACATAAATACAGCCCCTTTGCCAAATTCTGATTCTACCGTAATGTATCCATATTAGCTCAATCTCCCCTCAAAATAATCATCATAAAGATTAACATGTTAAGAGCTTGTTGAAAAACTCAATAATCTCAAGGCAGTTGATGCCTTTTTTATCAGCCTGTTAAATCAGAAAAGCGACCTAATTATATAATAAGGTTTTTGAATGTCAATGCTTTTAGCACGCCCAAAAATAGACATTGATTTTTGGGGGATAACAAAATATCCTTGATTTTAGCAATAAGATATAGTATAAAATTGCACTTAAAATAATCCTTGCCCTTGGAGAATACAGGGCTAACCAATCCATATACAATACAAATGTTGTGGATAGGAATCCATAAGGAGGTGGCGTACTAGATGAATAATAATTATGAAGTGGTCTTTATTGCAAGACCTGATGCTGGGGATGATATCATAAAAGGTATCATACAAAAGGCAAAAGATGCCGCTGGAAGTCTCAACAGCCAGATTACAAAAGTTGAAGAGTGGGGTAAGAGAAGAATGGTCTATCCGATAAGGAAACATTTGGATGGCTATTATGTTCTCCTGAATTTATCAGCCAACCCATCAGCCTGCAAAGAAGTTGAGAGAATTTTGCGGCTAAATGAGGATGTTATCCGCTACCAGACAATTAAAAAGATAGAAGTAAAGAATACCAAAAAAGCTAAAAACAAAAAAGAGGCTAAAGAATCTAAGGAGATAAATCCATGAGTGAAAATAGGGGTAAAAGAACGCCTGCAACCGGGGGGCGGCAGCAGTTTGGCGGCAAACGTTCTTTTCAGAAAAAAAAGGTTTGCCGCTTTTGCGCTGACAAGAATATGAAGGCAGATTATAAGGACTTCAGGACACTTAAGCAGTTTATAGGCGAGCGCGGGAAAATTACCCCCCGACGAATTACCGGCAATTGCGCCAAACATCAAAGGGAGGTGGCAACAGCCATAAAAAGGGCGCGGATACTTGCCTTTCTTCCGTTTACTACAGCGGTAGTGTGATTATGAGTTCTGAGTATTGAGTTCGTAGTTTGTAGCAACTACCAACCACGAACTTCTAACTGTTTTTAATAGGAGGTTTGCAATAATGGAAATTATACTAAAGAAAGACGCCCCTTCGCTCGGCAAGCTGGGAAACGTTGTTAAGGTTGCTGATGGCTATGCAAGAAATTATTTGATTCCACATGGAATTGGCCTTGAAGCCACGCCCAAAAATCTTAAACTCCTGGAAAAAGAGATGAAACTCTGGCAAAAGAAGGCAGAGAAACAAAGGGAAGATGCTCAAAAATTAGCCCAGGACATAGAAAAACTCTCCTTAATTTTTGCCCGTAAATCAGGCGAAGAGGATAAGATTTTTGGTTCAGTTACTTCTCTTGATATTGAAGAAAAAATTAAAGAGAACGGCATCCAGATAGACCGCAAAAAGATACATCTTGAAGAACCAATTAAAGCCCTTGGTATTTTTACAGTCCCTGTAAAACTTCATCCAGAGGTTACGGCAAACCTCAAGGTTTGTGTTGTAAAAGAATAAACATATGCAGGTGATAGGCTATCGGCAATGGACAATAGGTATATAGTGGACGACAAAAATAAGTAGCGTAGTTTGTCCATTTACGGGCGTATTTTAAAACCGCCGATAAATCGGCAGACTACAAATTTATGTCGCTGCCTATAGTAAACATCCCCATAGCCTATAGCCTCTAATTTATGGCACTTCCAGCGCAAGATTTATCCCTTCACAAGCTCCCTCCGCAAAATATTGATGCAGAGCAGTCTATCCTTGGGGCCATCCTTATCGAAAATGATGCCATTAATAAGGTTATCGGCATATTAGAGCAAAGCGGCGAAGATTTTTACAGGGATGCCCACAAAAAAATATTTAAGGCCATGCTCTCTCTCAGGGAGAAAGAAAACGAGCCCATAGACTTTGTAACATTGTCAGCCGCTCTTAAAAACATGGGCGCGCTTGAATCTATAGGCGGAAGCTCATATCTGGCCGCACTTATAGAATCCACACCTACTGCTGCGAATATAGCCTACTATGCGAAAATAGTGAGGGAGAAGGCCCTGTTAAGAAAGCTTATAAATGCCTCCACAGAAATAATAACAAGGTGTTATGACGGCAAAGAAAAAATAGATGATTTTCTTGACGATGCTGAGAAGATAATATTTGATGTCGCAGAAGACAAGACAAAACAATCTTTTTATCCTATCAAGGATTTAGTTACAGGCGTCTTTAAGGCCATTGAAGGGCTCTCTGGCAGGACTAGCAATATTACAGGCGTGCCGACAGGCTTTGACAAGTTTGATGAGCTTACATCAGGCTTGCAGCCTGCAGACCTTATTATTATTGCCGGAAGACCCAGCATGGGCAAGACGGCATTTTGTCTGAATATTGCCCAGAGCACGGCCGATGCAGGCAATCCTGTGGCAGTGTTCTCGCTTGAGATGAGCAAAGAGCAGCTTGCCCAAAGACTGCTTGCCTCCAAGGCAAGAGTCAACCTTCATAGGTTGAGGAACGGAAAGTTAAGGGATGAGGATTGGAGCAGACTCATCAGAGCGGTTGACAGCCTGCATGAGGCCCCTCTATTTATAGATGATACACCTGCGCAATCCGTGCTTGAGATAAAGGCAAAGACAAGGCGGCTTACAAAGCAGCACGGCATAAAACTGGTTATAGTGGATTATCTTCAGCTTATGAGGGGCAGACACGATGCAGACAATAGGGAGCAGGAGATTTCGGATATTTCAAGGTCTCTAAAGGCTATGGCAAAGGAGCTTAATGTGCCGGTGGTAGCGCTTGCTCAGCTCTCCAGAATGCCGGAGAGGAGAGAAGAAAAGAGGCCGCAATTAGCAGACCTTAGAGAATCCGGAGCCATTGAACAGGATGCAGATGTTGTAGCCTTTGTTTACAGGGAAGTGGTTTATACGCCTTGCAAGTGCCCAGAAGAATTGAAAATGACGCAGCCGTGCAGTTGTGAGAGGAGTAGGATTGCAAAAGATGCGGAGATTATTGTGGCAAAACAGCGCAACGGCCCTATCGGTCCGGTAAAGCTGACATTTTTAGATGAATTTACAACCTTTGAAAACCAAGCGCCTGGATATTATGCTGATATTGCCAATAAATGGGTTGAATAATCACAAAATCCGCTTTAGGGTTTTGGGATAAATCCTCTCTTGACTTTAGTAAGCTTATGATGTAATAAGCATGCACATACATAAATCTTTCGTAACTGACGGAATTAAGGTGGCAACCACCGGGAAACGCAAGATATAAATATAAGCCGACCGTCTGGGCAAAAAAGAGAGATTTTAAGGTCTTTTTTGGAAGCCAAGATGGTTTTTTTATTACCTGTAAATACAAGGAGGTAAATATGTTTATTGGGATTCCTAAAGAGACCGCTCCAAATGAGTGCCGTGTTGCTGCTGTCCCTGACACTGTAGCCAAGATGGTAAAGGCTGGCTTGAATGTGGCCGTTGAGGCCGAGGCTGGGTTGGCATCATACATACATGATGAAGAGTATGCAAAGGCCGGGGCAAATATTGTAGCTGATGTAGAGAAGATTTTTGGCGAATCTGATGTGATACTTAAGGTGCAAAAACCGTATCTAAACGACAAGGTAAAAAAACATGAAGCTGATATGATGAAACAAGGGGCTGTGCTTATAACCTTTTTACAGCCCATGACCAATCTTGATGTAGTGCTTAAGCTGGCTGACACAAAGATTACTGCATTTTCCATGGATGCAATTCCCAGAATATCCAGGGCGCAGATGATGGATGCCTTAAGTTCAATGAGCACTGTTGCGGGATACAAGAGCGTACTGCTGGCGGTAAACAGTCTTAAAAGATTTGTTCCAATGCTTTCAACCGCTGCAGGAACTGTTCATCCGGCAAAGGCTGTCATAATTGGCGCCGGTGTAGCAGGCCTGCAGGCAATAGCCACGGCAAAAAGGCTCGGCGCTGTTGTAACGGCATTTGATACCCGCCCGGCTGTGGGTGAACAGATAAGAAGCCTTGGCGCTGAATTTGTTCCGTTAGATGTTCCTCATGACCAGGCAGAAGATGCCGGCGGTTATGCAAAAGAGTTGTCATCAGACTTCTATAAACAGGAGCAGGAGATAATCCGTAAACATTCCAAAGATGCTGATATTATTATTACCACCGCCCTTGTGCCTGGGAAACCAGCGCCAACACTTATAACTGAAGAAATGGTAAAAGAGATGAAACCCGGCTCAGTCATCGTAGACCTTGTTGTTGAACAGGGAGGCAATTGCGCCTTGTCTGAACTGGGCAAAGAGGTAGTTAAGAACAATGTAACCATTATCGGCGCAGTAAACCTCCCCAGTATGTTGCCTGTACACGCAAGCAAGCTATATGCTAATAATATACTTACTTTTTTAAATCACCTGCTTGCGCCGGACAAACAGAGCATCAATCTGAATCTCTCGGATGAAATAATCAAAGGCTCTCTTATTACCCATAACGGCGAGATTATGCATCAGGGCGTAAAAGAAGGCGCAAAAAAAGGAGATACCGCTTACCCAAACGGACCCACTACCAGAAGCCATTGGTAATATGATTTACCCAAAAAATGCAATTGCATTTTTTGACAAACGCAATCTTTGGCCAAATACTGCGTCAAAGCTGACTGTCTAAATACTCACATACCTAAAAGAGTATGCTCCGTTTTATCCAGCCAGCTTTTCCTTGCCCTTGACAAATTATGTATTTTGTTGAAGCAAAACACAAAACTCATTTGTCAAAGGCAAAGGAGTTAATTTGTCAAGGGCTTGTCTTTGGCTCAAATCTTGCGTTTGCACCCGAAAAATAAAAACTCAAATACATTTTTCGGGTTTATGATTTCAGATTTACGATTTTAGATTTTAAATCGTAATTCGTAAATTCAAAAATGGAGGCAACTCATCATGGAAACATCAACACTCATTATGGGGCTATATGTATTTATACTGGCGGCCTTTGTCGGTTACATGGTAATCACACGGATTCCGCCGCTCCTCCACACACCTCTCATGTCGGCAACAAATGCAATTTCAGGCATCTCTTTGGTAGGCTCCCTTGTTGCCGCTGGCGCGCATTACAACCCGCTAAGCACAATTCTCGGCTTTGTGGCAGTAATATGCGCCACTATAAATGTAGTAGGAGGATTTTTGATAACCGACCGCATGTTAAAAATGTTTAAGAGGGGTAAGAAAAAATGAATCACTTTATTGAATTTGCATACCTTCTGGCATCCATAGCCTTTATCCTGTCTTTGAAATTATTGAATTCGCCTGAAACTGCGCGTCGCGGCGTGCTTTTGGCCGAAATAGGCATGTTGATTGCCGTATTAGGCACATTGATACACCACGATATTATAAGTTATGAATGGGTTGTAGCAGGACTTGTCATAGGCACGATAATCGGTATCCCTCTTGGCCTGTGGGTTCCTATGACGGCTATGCCGGAGCGAATAGCTCTCTCCCATGCCTTTGGCGCGCTCGCAGCGGCCCTTGTTGGCGTTTCAGAATATTACCGGCATGCCGGAGAACTTGACACAATAACCATGGTAGCCCTTGGGGCAGAGGTAATGCTGGGCTGCCTGACCTTTACCGGAAGTTTAATTGCGTCGGCAAAACTTCACGACACTATTAAAGGCCCCTGGATGTATAAAGGTCAGAATTTTGTAAATCTCTCTCTCCTTGCCGGCATAGTGGGTATTATAATTTACCTGACATTTGTGCCGCAGGCATCTATCCTTTTCTATATAATGATGATATTTGCCTTTGCATTCGGCGTTATGCTTGTTATGCCGATTGGCGCAGCAGATATGCCTGTTGTCATTTCTATTCTAAATGCATATGCCGGCCTTGCTGCTTCAGCTACCGGTTTTGTGCTTTCAAACAAGGTCTTGATTATAGCCGGCGCCCTTGACGGCGCTTCAGGCCTTATACTTTCACTTATTATGTGCAAGGCTATGAACCGTTCTGCAGCAAATGTATTTTTCGGAGGCTTTGGACAGCAGCCGGCTGAATCCGCCACTGCCCCGTTAAAAACGCCTGCCGCAGCAATGGCAAAAACAGCAGTTGTTGATGATAAGCCTGCTGTAAAAAAGATTACCCATGAAGAGGCTGCGCTACTTTTCAGGAATGCAAAAAAAGTCATTGTAGTGCCCGGCTACGGTATGGCAGCGGCGCAAGCTCAACATGTCGTAGGTGAGTTTGCCGAAATACTTAAAGGAAAAAATATCTCAATTAAATATGCCATACATCCTGTTGCAGGAAGAATGCCAGGGCATATGAACGTGCTTTTGGCCGAGGCCGGCATACCTTACACAGACCTTATTGAAATGGATGAAATCAATCCTGAATTTCAAGAAACTGATATAGCCCTTGTTGTAGGCGCAAATGACATCACAAATCCGGCGGCACGGCATGACCAGAAAAGCCCTATTTACGGAATGCCGATACTGAATGTAGATAAGGCAAAAACCATTATAGTGTGCAAAAGAAGCATGAAGCCCGGATTTGCAGGAATAGATAATGATCTGTATTTACATAAAAGCTGCCGTATGCTCTTTGGAGACGCTAAAGATTCCATAGCAAAAGTTGTAAGCGGGCTTAAAGACCCAAACCTTAAAGCCGTTCCTACAGCACAGCCTGCGGAAGAGACAGCAAGCGGACAGCCTCTGGTTAAAAAGGTTTCAGTTGAGGAAGCCGTAAATATATTTAAAAATGCAAAGAGAGTCATTGTAGTGCCAGGCTATGGTATGGCAGCGGCGCAGGCCCAGCATGTCGTAGGCGAGTTTGCCGAAATGCTCAAAGAAAAAAATATCTCAATTAAATATGCCATACATCCTGTTGCAGGAAGAATGCCCGGCCACATGAATGTGCTTTTGGCCGAGGCAGGCGTGCCTTATACTGATTTGATAGAGATGGAAGAAATAAACCATGAATTTCCAGAGACTGATGTCGCTATGGTAATTGGCGCTAATGATATAACTAATCCGGCTGCGCGACATGATAAGAAGAGCCCAATTTATGGTATGCCAATATTGGATGTTGATAAGGCAAAGACAGTGATTGTCTGCAAAAGGAGTATGAAACCAGGATTCGCAGGCATAGATAATGAATTGTATTTGTATGAAAATACCCGTATGCTCTTTGGCGACGCAAAAGATTCTATTTCAAAGGTTGTAGAGAGGATCAAGGCCTCTTAATTGGCCGTAAGAAAAATGCCTATTGGGGGAGGGAATTATAGCGAACGGCTTAAATAAGTTGACATGGTACTATGAAATCCTAAATCCTAATGTCTAATTTCTAATAAATCCTTGACAGGAAGAATATCTGTCAAGGATTTATTAGAAATTAGGATTTAGAAATTAGAAATTTATTCGTTGACTATAGTATTGGAGATTAAATTGTCAGTAAAAAAGCACGCTGACTCTATTACAGTGTCAGTCATGATAGAAATCCCCAAGGGATGCCGCAATAAGTATGAATATGACAAAAAACGAAAAGTTATCAAATTTGACCGCATGTTATTTTCCGCTGTCCATTATCCGAGCGATTACGGTTTTATACCTAAAACCCTTGCCAAGGACGGCGACCCGCTTGATGCCCTTGTGCTTGTCTGGGAGCCTACTTTCCCCGGTTGTTTTATAGAGGCAAAACCTGTCGGACTCTTCAAAATGTGGGATGAAAAAGGCCCTGACGAGAAAATATTATGTGTGCCGATCTTTGACCCATTTTGGAACCATATAAACAGCCTCAAGGATGTCCCTCCGCATTTACTCAAGGAAATAGAACACTTTTTCTCAGTATACAAGGATTTGGAAAAGAAAAAAACTGGTGTTGAAGGCTGGGAAGACCGCAAATCAGCCATCAAGATTATTAAAGAGGCCAGACAAAGATACAGGAAATAAAATATAATAAATCATGCCTGATAGAGGTAACAACCATCCTGTCAAAGGAATAATAAATTCCCTCGGCGTTGTCTTTGGAGACATAGGCACAAGCCCAATCTATACGCTCACGGTCATCTTCCTAATTACAAAACCTACAGAAACCAATATCATAGGCATACTCTCTCTCATTGTCTGGACGCTTATAATACTCGTAACCGTAGAGTATGCATGGCTTGCCACAAGCCTCAGCAGAAAGGGGGAGGGGGGAACTATTGTTTTGAAGGAATTGCTCGTCAGATTCCTTAAATCAGGCAGACAGGCGGCCTTTGTTTCGCTCCTTTCCTTTATTGGAATATCACTTCTTGTAGGCGACGGCGTCATCACCCCTGCAATCAGTATTTTAAGCGCAGTTGAAGGGGTTCTCCTTATACCGGGTTTTGAATCAACAACTCCCGACACCCTCATCTTTATTGCAGGCGCCATCGCCTTTATTCTCTTTGCATTTCAGAAAAAAGGGACAGGAAAGGTGGCATCGGCGTTCGGGCCTATAGTGCTGGTCTGGTTTATAGTTTTGACCATCTCCGGCGTAATGTCCATAAGCCATGCCCCGTCCGTGCTCAAGGCTGTCAATCCATACTACGCGGTGCAGTTTATGACGCATAACGGGATTGTGGGTTTCTTTGTCCTTTCAGAGGTAATCTTGTGCGCCACAGGCGGCGAGGCGCTATATGCAGATATGGGGCATCTTGGAAGGCTGCCCATCGTAAGGGCGTGGTATTTTGTATTTATCGCCCTCACGCTCAACTATCTCGGGCAGGGGGCATTTCTCATCCGACACCCTGAGGCCAAGAATGTCCTGTTTGAAATGATATTCAGCCAGGCGCAGATACTCTACATACCATTTCTTATCTTAAGCATCACAGCCACAGTGATAGCATCACAGGCAATGATAAGCGGCATGTTCTCGGTAGTGTATCAGGGGATTATAACCCATATCCTCCCCATGTTTAAGGTAGATTACACATCACGTGAGATAAGGTCTCAGATATACATACCGGCGGTCAACTGGTTCCTGCTCATTTCCGTTATCTTCATCATGATTGAATTTAAGGAATCTGCGCGTCTTGCCGCAGCATACGGCCTTGCAGTAACAGGAACCATGACCATTACCGGCATCATGATGACATGGATATTCTATCTAAAGCACAGATATGTAAAGGCCTCTGTTGCAGCCATCGTTACGTTGGTTGATATCATATTTCTTATTTCAAACATGTATAAAATTCCACACGGCGGCTACTGGTCTATTGTCATAGCCGCAGTCCCGTTTGTTATGATTATTATTTACACAAAAGGGCAGAAAAGGCTCTATAGGGCGCTTCGCCCCCTGGACATGGATACCTTCCTTACAAGCTATAACCAAATATATCGGGAATGTTGGAGGATACGAGGCACTGCGCTTTTTTTTACAAGAAGCACAAATGTGGTCCATCCATATATAATACATACGATGTTTAGAAATAATATTATATACGAGGACAATATCCTCTTTACACTCATTATATCAAACGAGCCATTTGGCGTCTCAGGCTCTTTTAAAGGCGAATTTGCCCCAGGACTCAGAGCGTTTGTGATTCAGGCAGGATATATGGAATTGTTTGACCTTGAAGAGATATTGAAAAAGGCAGGAATAAATGAAAAGACAATATTCTATGGCCTTGAAGATATAACAACCTCAAACTTCGTTTGGAAGATATTTTCTGTTATTAAAAAACTTACCCCTACCTTCGTCAAGTTCTACAAACTCCCGGCAAACAAGCTTCATGGTGTGGTTACAAGGATTGAGATGTAAAGGGGTAATAAGGACCCAAAAATAGCAAGTGTTTTAATCGCTATTTTACGGAAGGAGGATTTTTGGCTGCCATCAAGGTTTCAAAGCGGTGCATTGAAAGACTTTTATCTGGTCATTTATGGGTCTTTAATAATGAGATAACGGCAACTGACGGCTCTTATTCAAATGGAGATACCGTGTCTATAATAGACGGCAGGGGCAGGTTTATTGCCAGTGGCTATATTAATAACAATTCAAAGATAATCATAAGAGTTCTTTCATTTAAGGATGAACCCATAGACAGGGGGTTTTTTAAAAAAAGGATTGAACAAGCCATGGAATATCGTCTCTCGCTGGGCTGGCAAATGAAAGGCTCTTTCAGGGTTGTGTTCAGTGAAGGGGATTTGCTTCCCGGCCTCATAGCTGATAAATATGAGGATGTCATATGTTTTCAAATATTAACGCTTGGCATGGAGAAATGGAAAGATGATATTGTTGAGATATTGAAAGATGTATTCAAGCCCAAGAGTATTGTTGAACGAAGCGATGTTGATGTAAGAAAAAAAGAGGGGCTTCTGCCGAGGAAAAGATTTGTATGGGGCGATGAAAACAGCAAGACAATTATAACCCTTGATGGATTAAGATTTGAGATTGACCTTCTGGAAGGCCATAAAACAGGCTTTTACCTTGACCAGCAGGAAAACAGAAAGATAATAGGGCCGTATGTAAAAAATAAACGGGTTCTTGACTGCTTTGCCTATACAGGGGCATTTGCCATGTATGCCACGAAATACGGGGCAAAGGAGGTTGTGGCATTAGAGGATTCCGGCAAGGTTTTTGAAATGCTCAACAGGAATATCCAACTCAATGGTCTTGAAAATATTATTAAACCTGAAAAAGGCGATGACTTTGATTGGCTTCGCGAGCAATATAAAAAAGGCGAAAGATTTGACTGCGTCATGCTTGACCCGCCCTCTTTTGTAAAGGGCAAGGAGGCAATAGCCGGCGCATGGCGCGGTTATAAAGATATAAATATTTTAGGGTTAAAACTGTTAAACGACAACGGTTATCTTATTACATCATCCTGCTCGCAAAATATTTCTCCAACCGCATTTCTGGATATATTGAATGACGCGGCGCGTGATGCAGGGTGTATGCTCCAGCTTGTTGAAAATCGCTTCCAGTCAAAAGACCATCCAATTCTAATCAGTATGCCTGAGACACATTATCTAAAATTTGTTGTGGCAAGGAAGGTTGCAAAATAAGGACAACAACAGCAAAAAGCAAGACCATTCTGACCCTCTATAGAGAGCTATGGACTGCCATTGCTCATATATACGGACAGACACACCACCTACAAATCAAACGGCAAGCCCTTCATAGAACAAGAACTCAGCGGCAGCGAGCCGTTAAGCGAATTCGGGAGGGCGTTAAAAGAACTCGGAGTCAAGCTGCTCCATGCCAATTCACCGCAGGCCAAAGGCAGGATAGAGAGATTCTTTGCAACATTTCAAGACAGGGGAGTAAAAGGACGAAACCCACTCTTCAAGGGATAAGCGGAATAAAAAAGGACATTTCTATTTTGGCTTGAGAGGAGCTAATCTGGGCTTGAATTAAAACTTATCGGATGTTACTATGCACAAAACTACAGCAACAGGAGGAATTTTATGCCTGAAAAGACCTGTTATTGTAGATGGGTCTAAGATAACCATTGGCTTTGGCGGGTCCTGAGGGGTTTAATCAGGCTGACAGGTTGTCGGCCAAAAAACAGTTAACCGTGTCCGTATTTCGTGCCTGTGTTTCCACGGTCATGGATAACGAACACGGTTTTTTATGGAGACACAAGAAATGACAGAAACAGTAACAGATATTATAAAAAAGGCCATCAAAAATTGTCAACAAAATATGGCTATAAAGGCAGGCGAGCTTCCTGATGTCATTATAGAAAAACCAAAAAAGGATGAATTTGGCGATTTTGCAACAAATGTAGGCATGCTTTTGGCTGGCAGAGAGGGCAAACCGCCAAGACAGATTGCCGAGTTGATAGCGGCAGAGATTAGGCTATCTGAAAATGTAAAGAAGGTAGAAGTAGCAGGGCCTGGATTTATCAATATCTTTATGCATGATGATTACTGGCTCAACCTTCTCAAAGAAGTCCACTCCCTTAAACAAAGATACGGAACAAACAATATCGGCGCTGGGAAAAAAGTTCAGGTGGAATTTGTAAGCGCAAATCCAACAGGACCTCTGCATATTGGCCATGGAAGAGGGGCTGCTGTAGGCGACTCTCTTGCAAATATTCTAAAGGCGGTCGGATACGATGTTGTGAAAGAGTATTATGTTAATGACGCCGGCAGACAGGTGTATATACTCGGAGAATCTGTCCGGCGACGTTATAATGAAGAATTCGGCGGCAAGAATGAGCCATTCCCTGAAGATTTCTATAAAGGCGACTATGTAAAGGAGATTGCGCGGAACTATCGGGAAAAATACGGCAACCCCACGCAAGCTGTATCAACTGAGACATTTCAAGAATTTGCCTGCGAGGCGATGCTGGAACAGATAAAAAACGACCTCAAGGATTTTGGCATAGAATTCGACAGGTGGTACAGCGAGAACAAAGAATTGCGTGACAGCGGGCTGGTAATGACAGCAATTAATGAACTCAAAAAAAAGGCGGTTATTTTTGACCATGATGGAGCTCTGTGGTTCAGAACCACACAATTTGGGGACGATAAAGACCGGGTTTTAAGTAAAGCCGATGGAGAATTAACATATTTTACATCGGATATAGCCTATCACAAAAATAAGGTAGAAAGCGGCTTTTCAACAATAATCAATATCTGGGGCGCTGATCATCATGGTTATGAAGCACGGGTGAGGGCAGCTTTAAAGGCCTTTGGTTACGATGACAGCATACTTAAAATCATATTCATTCAACTCGTATCCCTTTCAAGAAACGGCGTGCCCGTGCCAATGGGAAAAAGAGAAGGTGAGTTTGTCACCTTAAGACAGGTTATAGATGAAGTTGGCACAGACGGCTGCAGATTTTTCTTCCTATCAAGAAAATCTGACGCGCATCTTGATTTTGACCTGGAGCTTGCAAAAAGGCAGGCGCCCGAAAACCCGGTTTTTTATGTGCAGTATGGACACGCAAGGATATGCAGCATAATAAAACATGCCAGAGAAAAAGGGGTTAACATCCCAAAGACAGAGGATATAAATATTAAACTCTTGAGTCTTAAGCAAGAATTGGATATTATAAAAAAACTTGCCTCTTTTCCGGATATTGTTAAGGGGAGCGCCATAGCTATGGAGCCGCACAGGATAACATTCTACCTGCATGAACTGGCGGCCATGTTTCACCCCTACTACAATAAAAACAGGGTTGTAACAGAAAACAGCGAACTAACTAATGCAAGGCTGTATCTGTGCGAAGCTGTCCAAACAGTTATGCAGAATGGCCTCAAACTTTTAGCCGTTTCAGCGCCTGAAGAGATGTAAGCCGTATAATTGCCCATTGATGGACGAACTTAAAACGCCGATAAATCGGCAGACTACTTGTGTTTCAGCGCCTGAGGAGATGTGATGAGAAAGATAACGAAACGGAGAAACGGAGAAACGGAGAAACTGGGAAAAAGGATAGAATCGGAGAAGGAAGGAAACGGGAAAGGGAGAAAAAGTATAGCTTCACCGGTTCATTTCTTATTTTTCACCGATTCACCGATTCACCTATTCTCCCATTCAAAGATTTTACTGCTCACTCTTGCCTTGACACTATTCCTTGCAAATGGCAAAGAGAGTATTGCAGCCGAAAGTGTCAAGGTAGCCATCGTCCCATGGAAAATAAATGCTGAAGAAAAATTCGGATATCTCAAAGGCGGTGTTTATGATATGTTTGCATCCAGGATTGGCGCTGAACCAACCATAGAGATTGTAAAGGAATCTTTCATTAAATCAGCCTTGTCCAAATACGGTCAGGAGGAGATGACAGAAGATATAGCCAAAAATATAGGCAATGAGGTTAATGCTGACTATGTGATTTATGGAAGTATTACGCTTATTGCAGACAGTGTAAGCATTGACGCCAAGACCGCAGTCTTAAAAAAGGTTGTATCGCCTATCTTTTTTGTTTCTCAAAGCAAAGGGCTGGATAACCTTGTATCAATGATTGATGAAATGGCTAAACATACAAAAGCTAAAATCTTGAATGCGGAAAAGACAACTACAGCGCCAGCTGCTCCTCCTGCATCTTCTGAATACACAGGTAAATTTATATCCAAGGAAAAGCCTGCAGAAACTATGGCAAACGACGATTTTATAATCAAGGAAAAATCTAACACAAAACATATCTGGAAAAGCCCTCAATTTTCTACGGTTATAAAATATATTGAGATTGCAGATGTGGATGGCGACAAAAAAAATGAAGTGATTGTGCTTGACAGCCACAACCTTTTTATCTATCGGCTCAATGGGCAGGCGCTGGAAATTGTTAAAGAATTTAAGGGAAATGTCGCTCATAAAAATTACAGCGTATCAATTGCAGATATGAACAACAATGGCGTTCCTGAAATTTACATTTCAAGGATTACAAATGACAGATTGGATTCTTATGCAATGGAATATAAGGATGGAGAATTCCAAACTATAGCATCTGGTTTTAAGTGGTTTATAAAGACCGTAGGAGAAAAAGCTGCTCCTATGCTTATAGGGCAGAAATATGACGAGACAACCGGATTCTTTGGCGCTGTGCAAAGGCTTGAATGGAAAGATGGGAAACTGCAGGCGGTTAAGGCTGTTGATATACCAAAAGGTTTAAATTTATACAACTTTGAAATAGTGGATTTGAATAGAAATGGGACAGCAGATATTATTGCCATGGATGAAAAAGATTATCTGCGCATATACAATAAAGATAAACAAGGCTTGTGGCAAGAGATATGGAAGAGCGGAGAATTTTACGGCGGCAGCCTGAACCGTCTTGAGCTTGGAACATCATCAGGCAGTAATGAGGGAAGCGACTTTGTAGATATAAAGGCCAGGATTGTTTATACTGACCTCTATGGCAATGGATTTGGAGAAATAATAATCAGCAGGAATGATCCTGGCGCCATTGGCCGTTACTTTAAAAGAGCCAGGTCTTATGATAAGAGCGAAATTATAAATCTGACATGGCAAGGAAGCAGCCTTGAAGAAAGCTGGAGGACAAAAAAGATTGATGGTTATATAGCGGATTATATTGTAAAGGATATAGATAGCGACGGCAGCAAGGAACTGGTAATTGCAGTTGTTACGGATGGCGGAATAGGGAAGAGCTATATTATGGTTTATAAGATGAAGGGGAGGTAGTTGAAATTGTAAATTGCAGATTGCAGATTTTAAAATAAAAAAGGAAAATTTATAATTTACAATTTTCATTTTATAATAACGAGCAAACATGGCGGTGTAGCTCAGGTGGCAGAGCAAGGGTCTCATAAGCCCTTTGTCCGTGGTTCGAGTCCACGCACCGCCACCAATATATAACCCCTTAATATCGTTGGAATCACCTTAAATATCAAGGTGTTTTGTGCAAATAAATATTCTTGACATCTTCCTGCTACTTCCCTATAATTCCCATAAATTCATTTAAAATCACTTCTATAACTGACATTCTACTGACATTATATGGCATATATTTTTAAGCGAGCAAAATCCCGTTTCTGGTGGGTTGGCTATATAGAGAATAGCAGGCCAGTTCAGAAATCCTTGAAGGTGACGGCAAAGGATGCCGCAAGAATACTCCTGTCCGAATACCAGACCCTTGAAGCAAAAGAGACTCATCATTCAACGCTGCTGACAATCAAGCGTGATCTCAACGATGCTATAAAAGAATATCTCGAACGGGGCAATATTGGCAAAGCTGCCGAGACTGTAAAGGAGAAGATAGGAGCATTAAACAGGTTCCGCTCATACCTTGATGGCCGCGAGCAAAGACTTGATTACATAACCCTGCGAACCATGGAAGCTTATTACGAAATGCGCCTCAAAAAGACCATAGCTGGCGCCAATAAAGATTTAAAAGTCGTAAAGACCTTCTTTAATAACGCCATTAGGAAAGGCTATCTCCGAACAAACCCAGCCGCAGGAGTAAAAAAGGTTAAACCGGTAAAAAAGATTTTTAGGGATATGTCTTTTAAAGAAGTATATAAATTATTAGAAACCGCAAAGACACATTACCCTCACCTACACCCTATCATCTTGTCAGCGTACTATCTTGGAATGAGAAAGAACGAACTCATTTTTTTGGAGTGGGACGATGTGGATTTTGACAAGGGCATTGTGCTTGTGCGCTCTAAACCAGAAAACAGAGTAAAGGATTGTGAAGAAAGAATTATCCCTCTCAATCAAAAACTTAAGGATGTGTTGATTGGGTTGCCCCGCAATGGCCGGTTTGTATTTCCGACAAAATCTGGTGTGCCGTGGAAAAATAACTTCCACAGGGAATTACAGAAGGTTGTCATGGCAGCAGGGTTAAAACACATAAGCATCCAGACCATGCGGGAGACGTTCGGAAGTCATCTGCTGAAAAAAGGCGTCTCGGTTTATCTTATTAGTAAATACCTTGGGCATTCAAGCGTAGACGTAACGACCCGTCATTACGCCCATATCCAAATTGAAGAGACGCATAAAGAGATAGACCTGCTATAAACCCGAACTTCTCGCAGGATAATACTGTCTCTGTTTTATCTATGTTTGCCCCTATGGCAGCAACAGTACATATCCAAAAGGAGGCAATATGACTATACTCTCATGTAGAAAATATCCTGAAATCATACAGTAAACACATCTTAGATGAACGAACCCGCTATAGAGAGAACTTCGGTAAGGAATTGTTCCAGGATACAGTCACCATCTCAGAAGACGGCAGAAAACGGATAATGAGAAACTTAAAAACGGGATAATAGAGCGCTTAAAATCACAGGAGTACCCCCCCTTTGGCAGAAAAGGGATTTTATAATATCCTTACAATTGATGATGATCGCAGTATCAGAGAGCTATTGACAGATTCCCTTGCAGAAAACGGCTATAATGCTGAGGCTGTCGGCGACGGCAAAAAGGCTATAGAGATTATTAAAAACAAGGGGTTCGATTGTATCGTTGTAGACCTCAAGATGCCAGGAATGACCGGGATAGATATTCTGAAATCTGTTAAACTTCTGGACCCCGATGCGATGGTAATAATTATGACAGGTTATGCCTCTTTGGATACAGCCGTACAGGCAATAAGGGAATGGGCGTATGATTATATAATAAAGCCTTTCCGTCTTGACGAAATGCATATAACAGTAAGGAATGCCTCTCCGCAAGCAGCAGAGGGTTTTTGTGGATGAATTGAGGCGGATAAACGGCGATAATAAAAACGCAAAGGCCACGGAAGAGGAAAAGGCGGGTCCATGTGAAATGGGCGCGGTAGTTGTAAACTTAGAACGACTTGCAGGTCTCAGAGAACGCGGCTTGATTACAGAGGAAGAGTTTAATCTGCTGAAAAAAAGTGTTTCCATGAGCAATAAGCATGCATTCTCATAAGGCATAGAAAGACGAGAGTATTTCCGGGTAGATACCTCATTACCTATTACTTATGAAAAGGTCCTTCAACAAACCATCCCATCAGCAACAGATTTAAGCCAGCCCCAAAATGAAATAAAAGACACAAATACAGAGATATTGACACTGCTCAAATCTGTGGAGCAGAAACTTGATTTTATAGTAAAATACATTGCCCACGAATATCATGCAGATATAACCCCTTTTGAACAAAAGAAGAGAGAAGTAAATATAAGCGCCTCTGGTTTGAGATTCAGATGTACGGAAGAGTTTAAAGAGGGGGACATACTGAAAATAAATATTGACCTTCCCTGTTATCCTTATATGCTGCTGAGTATAGTTGGAGAAGTCGTAAGGGCAGGAAGATTTGAAGAGGCAGGTTCAATTTACTACAATGTTGCAGTAAAGTTTGCAGACCTGGACGATGAAAAAAGGTCGGATATAATAAAATATCTCTTTGAAGTTCAAAGAAAGAGTTTAAAAGATATGCCAACCGATACTACAGTTTTCTAACCGAAAAGCATACTTGCCAAAAAATATAACTCCATTTTTATTAAAGATTAAATTTACCTTTTGCCCATGCAATATTATCTACATACCATTTTACAGTTTCCTCAATACCCTTCTCAAAGCAGATTCTCTTATTAAAACCCAATTCTTCCTTTATCTTGTCTGAATTAAGGGAGTATCTGAAGTCATGCCCTAATCTATCTTGGACAAATTCCATCAATTTTTCTGATTTCCCCAATAAACTTAAAATAATCCTTACTACATCTATATTCTTCCTTTCCTCTCCACTCCCCACATTATATATCTTCCCTCCCCTCCCCTTTTCCAGTATTGTAAAAACAGCATCTGCGCAATCAGAGACAAACAGCCATTCCCTGATGTTCTGTCCTGTTCCGTAAACAGGGACTTTCTCATTATGCAGCGCTTTTAGTATAATTACAGGAATCAATTTTTCATGATACTGCCACGGACCATAATTATTAGACGGCCTTACTGTTACTACAGGCAGTCCATATGTCCTGTAATACGCCCTCCCCAGCATATCAGCAGAAGCCTTACTGACAGAATATGGGGAATTTGGATTTAAAGGTGTTGTCTCAGAAAATCTTCCATCTTTGCCAAGTTCACCATAGACCTCGTCAGTGGATATGTTTATAAATCTTTCAACCCCATACTGATGAGAAACATCAAGTAATGTCCAAGTTCCTTTTACATTGGTATCCAGAAAAGGGTCTGCATTTACTATGCTCCTGTCCACATGGCTCTCTGCCGCAAAGTGAACAACAGCATCAGGTTTTTCTTTCTTAAATATAGATTTTACGGATTTCTTATCACATATATCTGTTTCGTAAAAAGCAACTTTTCCATCTGTCTCTTTTATCCTCTTCACATCCCCTGCATAGGTCAGTTTATCTATCAAAACAATCCTGTATCCCCCCCTTTTTACCCCCTCCCTTACAAATTCACTCCCTATAAAACCTGCTTCACCTGTAACCAAAAGTTTTTTCATTTGAAGATACCCCTTTTAAGCCTTTCTACATACCTGTCAATTCCATTTTCCCAATCAGGGATAACAGACCCCAATCTGTCTGAAATCTTTGCATTAGACATTGCAGAAAAATAAGGTCTTCTTGCAGATGACTGAAAATAATCTGAACTTACCGGCAAGATTACTAATATCTTCACAAACTAAGCCTCATTAGTGTATAATATGAGGCATGATATGCAAAAAAATATTTGATGCTCGTAGACTGCCACGAAAAGCGAAAGAGCAGTTGAGAATTGCTGCAGTCAGGCGCATAGATTCTG
>JACRNJ010000010.1 GCA_016219285.1 Deltaproteobacteria bacterium | reverse complement strand
AAGGCTGAACTCAAAAATACGGTTAAACGCGTAATGAGGAGATTGCAGAAAATGCCGCATATTGTTAAAAGTTTCTTCCATGCCCCTTCCTGTGCATATGCAATTTTATGAGGCTTTGTCATGTTAGTTCTTAGTAATTCGTTTGCATTAGTTAGCTGACGGACAGTTTGCGCAGGAAGGCTGCTTGTCGCTATTCTTTATATCACAGGTTTTATCAGTCCCATGTTTTGTATTGGCATAATCTGTTTTATGCCAGCCGGAACCTTTGAGGGCAAACGAGGACTGAGATATAAGCTTTTCTATTTTTTTCGATGAGCAGTATATGCATTCTTTGACCGGTTTATCTGAAACCTTTTGCATTGTCTCAAAGTGTTTACTGCATGATTTGCATCTATATTCGTATATCGGCATTTTATATACCTCCTAAAATAAGCTCAAGTTTTTATTTTCGATATTATTATACTGATTATACCGTCTGTTGTCAAAAGTTTTATAAAAGTTCTTTTCTCTCTTGTTTTATGCTATGGTATGGACGCTTTATGGCTCTCTTTTACCCACACCCTTTTACGATGAGCCAAATTTTTTTATATCATGGGAGGTTTTTTTATGACACATGAACATGTAGAAAGTATGTTGAAGGTTGAAGAGGTGTTTCAGCCTTCAAAAGAGGTTATTGAAATGGCGTGGATAAAAGACTACGAAAAGGTATATAAACATGCTGTGGAAAACCCTGAAATATTCTGGGGAGAGATTGCAAAGGAGATTGTTTGGTTTGAGCCATGTAAGAAGGTTTTGAAATGGGAGCATCCATGGGCAAGCTGGTTTGTCGGAGCAAAATGCAATATAGCATACAACTGTCTTGACAGGCATGTGAAATCGTGGAGGAGGAATAAGGCTGCGGTTATATGGGTTGGCGAGGACGGTTCTGAAAAGGTTATTACCTACAATGAATTGCTGAGAGAGGTAAATAAGGCTGCAAATATGCTTGCGTCTCTTGGCGTTAAAAAAGGGGATAGGGTAACAATCTATCTGCCAAGGATACCTGAGCAGATTGTTGCAATGCTTGCGTGCGCAAGACTCGGCGCTGTTCACAGCCTTGTATATTCCGGTTTCAGCGCACATGCGCTGCAAAGCAGGATTCATGATGCTGAATCAAAGGTAGTTATCACCGCAGACTGCGGCTATCAGAGGGCAAAGTGCATACCTTTGAAGGGTATTGTTGATGATGCTGTAAAGGACTGTCCGAGCGTTGAAAAGGTTATTGTTGTGAGAAGGGCAGCACCTAACTCTGAACTCCGAACTCCGAACTCCGAACTCTACATTGACTGGCGCGAAGCAATGGCAAAGGCGTCTCAGAAATTTGAAGCTGTAGAGATGGATGCTGAAGACCCGCTGTTCACGCTCTACACATCAGGCACGACAGGCAAGCCAAAGGGTGTTATGCATGTTCACGGCGGCTATATGGTCGGCACATACATAACAACAAAATGGGTCTTTGATTTGAAGGACGAGGACATCATGTTCTGCACAGCAGACCCCGGCTGGGTTACAGGGCATAGCTATATTGTTTATGGGCCACTTTTAAACGGCGCAACAATCCTTTTTGCAGAGGGCGCTCCTGATTATCCCGACCCGGGCAGATGGTGGGGCTTGATAGAAAAATACGGCGTTAATATATTTTACACAACGCCGACAGCCATAAGACTTCTTATGAAATATGGGAATGACTGGCCTCAGAAATATGACCTCTCAAGCCTTAAGATTCTCGGCTCCGTAGGAGAGCCTATAAACCCAGAGGCATGGCTATGGTATAGAAAGGTTACCGGAAATAAACTTCCTATAATGGACACATGGTGGCAGACCGAAACAGGCATGATACTGGTTACGCCCATGCCGTGCATGGCACTGAAACCAGGTTCTGCTGCAAAGCCATTCCCCGGCATTGAACCGGAAATTGTTGACAAAAATGGAAATCCACTGCCTGCAAACGAGGGCGGATTTATGACCATTAAAAAACCCTGGCCCGCAATGATGAAGACCATTTACAAAGACCCTGAGAGATACAGCCAGTACTGGAAAACCATTGGTAATGTTTATTTGGCAGGCGATATGGCAAGACAGGACGAGGACGGCTATTTCTTCTTCATGGGAAGGGCTGATGATGTAATAAAGGTATCCGGCTACAGGCTCGGCACAGCAGAGATAGAAAGCGCCATTGTCTCACACTATGCAGTTGCAGAGTCAGCGTGCATAGGCAAACCTGATGCATTGAAGGGCGAAATCATAAAGGCGTTTGTTATATTAAAGCAGGGATATAAACCATCGGATTCCCTTTTGGACGAAATTAAAAAACAGGTGCGAAAAGAGCTTGGCCCGATTGCAATACCATCAGAGCTTGAATTTACCGAATGGCTTCCAAAGACACGGAGCGGAAAAATCATGAGACGGGTTTTGAAGGCAAAGGAATTGGGCGTTGAGCCGGGGGATATATCAACATTGGAAGAGTAATGAGTTGACGCTGAAAAATGCCCATCTGCGGCGTTGTCGCTACAGCTTCTGCGCTCAACATACTACAAAAGTATGCCTCGCTTGAAGTCTTGCTCCGCCTTGCATCTGTGCAATTTTTGAGCGTCAACTGATAGAGGCAATACCAAGATAAACACGCCGTGTATGTCATTGCGAAGCCGATGGACATCGGCTGAAGCAATCTCTGTTTTGGGCAGCAATAAGGGGACTGTCCCAGAATTACGGGCAAAGCCGTAGATTCGGGACTGTCCCCGTATCCGAATAGTAGGTAGCCGCAGGCTTTATGCCTGCGCATTATTGCAATCATGAAGCTTGCAGAGATGTTGTTTAATTATGATACGGGAACAGAAACACAGACTATCACCAGAATTATATTGTGGCAATATTATCGGGGCGTTTACAGCCTGTATTACAGGTAGAGTTTCTATCCTTAATAAAATAGAGGTCTTCTCTGCAATTTCTCAAATATTTTTTGATTCGTTAAATAGTTGTGGTTGCAATGCGCATGTCTATCTTTTTATGCCTGACCACTGCCATCTTTTGATTCAGGGTAATGACCACAATTCAGACCTTTTGAGATTTATGAAGCATTTCAAGCAGAGAAGCGGTTTCTGGTTTTCAAAAAACATTCCGGGAATCAAATGGCAGAAGGATTTTTATGACCACATCCTGCGCAATGATGAAGATATTAAGAAGCAGGTATATTACATTCTGGAAAATCCTGTAAGAAAAAGATTAGTTGATACATGGAAAGATTATCCATATAAGGGTTCAACAATATATAATTTTGAAGAATGGTAGCTATGTTGAGTAAATTCGGTAGCCGCAGGCTTTAGCCTGCGATAACGCAACCTGAAGGTTGCGGCTACCAAAAGATGATATATTTTAATTTGACAGCCATAATATTTATGTTGCGTAAACGTTATTAAAGGAGTGTCTTATGAAAAAATACATTTTTGTAATCCTTGTTTCTGTGCTTTTGTTTTATCCTTTGCAGGGTTTTGCAGAAGTTAAAGAGATTATTTCTGAAGGCACATACAATATGGGCGACGGAGAAACGCCTACTGTTGCGGAGAGCAGGGCATTATTACAGGCAAAACGGACTGCATTGGAAGAGGCAGGGACTTATGTTGAGAGTTATTCAAAGGTAATAAATCTCCAGTTAACAGAAGATGAGATACAGGTTCTTGCATCAGGTTTGATGGAGGTTACAATCCTTGACACGATAGCAAATAGGGTCGCATCTTTCATTTTGACTTTTTAGGCTATTTGTCAAATCAAAAGATTTGACCCTTTCGATCTCTTTCGATCTTTCGACCTCTTCTTTCCAGAGCAGAACATATATGGTGGATATATAAAGATGGATCACGGCTTTATTTGAAATTTGACATAATTGGAGGAGAATCACTATTGCAGGATATTGAAGTCGAAAACCAATCATCATATTAATCGAGGTTTTAAAAAGTAAAAAATGTATAACCTTGCGATAGAGTTCGTATTCAAGGAAAGGGTGCGCATCTCATTCAACAAAATTAAAGACAATATGTAGAAGAAGTCAAAAAAAGATGTGACCTTGTGCCTCAGACCATTTTGAAACATAGATTGCTATGACAACATTTGAAATACTAAGTTTAATTGCTATGTTTGTATTTGGTGCCGTTGCCATGTGGTTCACTGCTCGATCTTCTCGTTTTCAGTACCTTGGAAATAAGGCTTTGCGCCATTGTATTGCAAAACTTTCTATACTTAGCCCATCTACAATTATTGCTGTCATAACAAATAATAGCCCAAACAGAATAACCGTTAAGTCGGTCAAGGTTCAGAAGAAGCTAATTGGGCCTATATATTTAAGGCCATTGCCTGCTTCATGGACCCTGCCAAGGAAGCCTGCTCCTATCCATATATTCGATGCAACCGATGCTTTAATGTCTCATGTAATGGCAGAACCCCAATATGTCATCGAGACGCAAAGCACCATCAACATTCAGATTGATAAGCTTGCTCCCAGAGCCACATATAAAGTTTTAGTAACCACAACGGGCGGGCAGTGTCAATCCACTTATCGTTTCCAGTGAGAATGCTTAAACGAGTTATCTGATATTGGAAAAAAGAGGGAAGGTAAAGGACGCTTCCCATATTTATTAGAAATGTTGGAAGTGCCCCTCTGCCTTCCTACATTTTACATGAGATATAACATACACAACTTAATTGGAGAAAAGTGTATTACTTCAGAAGATGGCCAGAAGGTGTATGATTTAGTATACCCTGAATTGATAGCTGGGCGTTCTGTTGAATTGGATTTTTCAGGAGTTAAATTCTTTACCCCCTCATTTTTTAATGCTTTTCTGAACCGTCTTCTTATAAATATAACATCTCAAAATGTTGGTCGTTTTCTTAAAATATTTAATATGGTGTCCGAAGGAATAGATGTATTAAAAAGGTCAATTAAAATCTTTAAACAACCAGAATCAGACAATGTAGTAATCCCTGAAAAAGAGTTAGAGTGTCCTTGTTGTGGAGGCATAGTCCTTCTGGAGACCCGTATTTGTGGGAAATGCGGGATTGGGATTCCTTGCGGTGCAGAGAGGTTGATCAGAATACCGATTTCGTATATTAAAGATAAAGGTGATTATATGGATGTATTTTTTGAGATTGACCCTTCCTGTTGGGGTAAAGATGAACCAATGCAACCATCCAATGTCTTCTATGAAGAAATGGAAGATGGTAGTATAAAAAGGAGGATTTACAAGTGAAATCTGAGGGACGAAATCTGAGAGACGCTTCCCAGATTTCTTAACAGAAAAACCGCTATTCTCCATTAATCACCCCGTGCCCAAGAAATACAGAACAGGATAAGCAAGGGGTTGAATAATACAAACGCATTCAATAAAGTTACATCATACGAACGCAAGAAATGGTTTTAAACAAGGCGGACGACGAGGAAAACCGCAGGCAACCTCCCCCTTTATCCCCCTCTGGAGGGGGACAGGGGGAGGTTGTTGAGGATTTTCCGAGGAGTCCAACGCAGTAAAAAGACATTTATTGCGTTCGTATTAGTTTGTTGAAAAAGATTTGAATATAAAACCCTTTATAGTATAGAATCGTAAGGAAAAGAAAGCGCTTATGCGAGCAACACAAAAGAGAAAGATATGGTGCATGTCAAGCAGTATGTAACCGACGCAAAAGGTTATCACCCTTGATAGTTTATACACCGGCAACAACCAGCTTAAAACCAATACTATCCTGCAGATGCGCGATGCAGGGGTAGATTTTAAAACGATATGAGCGATAAATTAAACTTCCTTAAACTGTTTTCAGCTATGAATAAAAAGAAGGTTCGCTATCTCGTTGCCGGTGGCGTGGCGGTCAATCTTTATGGGATTGAACGTGCCACAGGCGATATAGATATTGTTGTCCATCTGGAAAGGCATAATATTGAAAAATTCGTGGAGGTCGCAAAGGAGTTAGGCTTCAGACCTAAGGCTCCGGTTAAACTTGAAGAACTTGCCAGTAAGGAAATGCGGGAGGAATGGGTTCGTGAAAAAGGGATAAAGGTTTTCAGCCTTCATGACCCGCAGAATCCTTATTTCCTGTTGGATGTATTTGTAGAGGAGCCATTTGACTTTGATAAGGTTTATGAAGAGCGAAAAAGTATCAAGGCTGGAAATGTAAAGATTCCTCTGGTTCCCATAAAACGGCTTATTGAGATGAAGAAGAAGGTCGGCAGACCACAGGATATTGCCGATGTCTATTATCTTAGAAAGATAGAGAAGGAGTGGGGTGATGAATAAAGCGCCGCTTTTATATTACAGGACGACAGAGCAGATAGAAGAGTATCGGAAAAAACCGGTTCTCCAGAAGATTAAGTGGCTTGAGGCACAGATGGAATTCTTCTATTACGCCATGCCTGATAAGGCCAAAAAGATCAGGTCTCGTATGCAGGCAGAAAAAAGGACGTTACCCTTTAAAAGATAGGTCATTTACCGGCAACTACCAGCAATTGAAAAATTATCATGAAACTCCACTTTGACAGCAATCAAAAATGTTGCTCATGCAGACCATATCTTTTAAAAGCGGTTCTCCCGACACGGTAATTCCCCTTTTAAAGAATGCCATTGACAGGGAAAAGCGTATCCTTGCGGAGTCTCTCAGGGTTACAAGAGAAAAGGTCAGTGAATTACCCGCCAGTAAGCTGGCGGGCATCTAACCTAAAATCTCACTTCCCTTGACGGGAGGGGGCTAAGGGGAGGGTGTGCAGTATTACAAAAAGTTTTCACCCCCACCCTTGAGATATGATAATGCCCTTGACCCTCAAGCTAAAAATCTATCCACCTATCCTGAACATAAGCACATACCCAAAAAATTGTTGTCTGCCAAAAGACCTTCTTTTAAAGAAGTCCTGAAAGAAATATCTGGTCTGATAGAGGTTAAGAAGTAGTATGGATGCGTATTGGCCTTATATACAGAGCGTCGTAACTTCGCATACATGCCTGCGTGCGGACACGCACAGGCAGGCTCCTCGGTTCGTCGTTGCGGCGTCCTCCCCCTCTCCCCCTCCAGAGGGGGAGAGAAAAGGTGTCCCCCTCCATGAGGGGGATAAAGGGGAAGGGCTCGTTGTAAATAACACACCCCTTTAGTCCCCTCTCGATAGGGGACTAAAGGGGTGTGTTGTCTAGCAGCCAACGGGATGCACGCATCAGCCTGAAGGGTTATGCGTGCTTTGTAAATGATGATATATCTTACCGAGAAACTTCCTGTTTTTAAGCAGGAAGCTACACTTGCCAGTTTACCCAATGTCTATATTTTTGAGGAGTGAGATTGAATCCCTATAAAAGAATCTTTACTACTTAAAATAAACTTGACTTTAATTTATATCCGATATAGATTAACCCGAAAACAAGCCCTTGACAAATTATCTCCTTTGCCTTTAACAAAGAGGAGTTTCGTGTTTTGCTTCAACAAAATACATAATTTGTCAAGGGCAAGGAAAAGCTGGTTGGACAAAACGGAGCATACTGTTTTAAGTAATTGTAGCCAGGAAAATTTTATTATGTCTAAAAATAAAAAGGCGCTGTCTATTTTTACTAGACAGCGCCTTTTTTATGTTTATAAAACCATCGGCAACAGATAGTCTTTTACTATTTCTTTGCCGGTGCAGCATCTTTCTTAGGCTCTTCCGCTTTCTTCTCTTCTTTTTTCTCTTCCTTCTTTTCTTCTTTTGCAGGTGTTGCTTCCTTCTTTTTCACTTTCTTTGCCGCCTTCTTTGCCGGTGCAGCCTCTTTCTTAGGCTCTTCCGCTTTCTTCTCTTCTTTCTTCATCTCTTTAGCAGCGCATGGGTTTTTTGCCTCTGCTGCCTTGTTTTCGGCTGCTAATGTTGTGCCTGCAAATACAACACTGACCATAAGGGCCAAAAGTACTGTAAATATCTTCTGCATTATAAGATTCACCTCCTTTCGGAATAAGATTTTTATATCTCGGAATTAGTAATCTGCAACAACCATGCCAATGCCGTTAGATAAAAAAATTAGGAATATCAGCGTGTTGCTATTTGGTGATTAAAGAAAGGGCAGCAAATATGCAGTTTGATATACCATTTGGTATATCTCCTATACCATTTGGTATATTATAGTGGACGACAAAAATAAGTAGCTGTAGTTTGCCCATTTATGGGCGTATTTTAAAACCGCCGATAAATCGGCAGACTACAAATTTATGTCGCTGCCTATAGCAAGATGCGGGTAGTTTGTTGTGCATCATTTGTGAGTCTTTGAAAATTTTCTTTCCTACTTATTGCTTGCATCGGAATTAGGCATATTTTGAGACTCTTTTCTTATGCCAAATTTTTCAAGCCTGTATTGGAGTGTTCTGTAGGATATGCCAAGGAGACTGGCAGCCTTTGCCATAACCCAGTTGGATTTCATCATTGCTTTTACAAAAATCTCTTTTTCAAACTCTTCAAAGGATATGCCTTCATCAGGTATCTCAAAGTCTATCTTGCCTATCTGATACGGCCTGTTCTTTATCTCCATAGGCAGTGCATCTGCATCCAGTATCTTGCCATCTGTTAAAAGAACAGCCCTCTCAATAACAGACTCCAGTTGTCTTACATTTCCAGGCCAGTTATAATTAACAAGAAGGTTTATAGCGTCATCGGATATATCTCTTATATCTTTTTTAGATGATATGCTGCACCTTTCTATAAAATGTCTTGCCAGTTCAGGTATATCTTCTTTTTTCTCCCTGAGTGGAGGCAGACATACTGCTATCACATTTAGTCTGTAAAAGAGGTCTTCCCTGAATCTGTTCTTATTAATCTCATCTTCAAGATTTTTATTTGTTGCAGCGATTATCCTTACGTCTATCTTTATGCTGTTTGTACCGCCCAGCCTCCTTATCTCCTTTTCCTGCAATGTCCTGAGCAATTTCGCCTGAAGGGCTATACACATGTCGCCTATCTCGTCCAAAAAAATAGTGCCTCCGTCCGCATATTCAAAGAGTCCTATCTTCCTTGCAAAAGCGCCTGTAAATGCCCCCCTTTCGTAGCCAAAGAGCTCGCTTTCGAGCAGGTTTTCAGGTATGGCGGCACAATTTACTGCCATAAAAGGCCTGTCTTTTCTCGGTGAATTATTATGTATCGCCCTTGCGATTAGTTCCTTTCCTGTGCCGCTTTCTCCGTATATGAGCGCTGTAGAACTGCTCGGAGAGATTTTTTCCGCTATCTTCACGCATTCGCGCATCTTGCTATTAGTGCCTATAATGATATTGTCAAACCTGGTTCTCTCCCTCAATTCAGCCTTCAGTGAAATATTTTCACGGAGGAGAATTGCCTTATCAACAGCGTTTTTTATAATAATAATAAGTTCGTCCCTGTCCAGAGGTTTTGTCAGATAATCAAATGCCCCATATTTCATTGCGCCAACAGCGGAACTTATTGTGCCGTGGGCTGTCATAATGACAATGCTTATCCACAGAGATTCTCTCAGGATTTCCTTCATCAACTGGATGCCGTCCATACCAGGCATCTTTAAATCCGTAAGCACGCAGTCAAAGGAGGTTCTTTGAATTATCCTCAAAGCCTCCTTTCCGCTGCCTGCCTTCATCACATAATAGCCTTCGTCTTCAAGGATAGTTCCGAGTATGTCCCTCTGGCCTTTCTCATCATCAACAACAATTATGCTTCCCTTATTTGCCATAAAACCTCATCATGCCGGAAGTTCAATTACTGCCGCCGTGCCGACTCCATATTTACTTTTTATATCAATGCTTCCGCCGTGTTCTTCTATAATGCGTTTTGTGATGGCAAGCCCCAGTCCTATCCCCACATCCTTGGTGGTAAAATACGGTTCATAAATCTTAGAGAGATTTTCATCAGGGATGCCTATGCCGCTGTCCTGCACCTTTATAATGACACGGCCGTTTTCTCTTAAGGCTTCTATGTTTATTGTCCTGTTTTTCCTTCCTGTCATTGCCTGAACGGAATTCAATATAAGATTCATTATGCAGGTCTTGATTTGCTGGACGTCTACCGCAGCCGCAAGATTATCACCTGAAAATCTTTTCTCCAGCAAGATGTTATCTTCTGCCATTTTCTGCTCCACAATCTTTACTATGTCATTGAGCATAGCATCTATAGGTGTATTCTTGATTTTCAGTTTAAGCGGTTTTCCGTAATCCAAAAAGTTCACTATCATATTATTCAGCCTCTGAATTTCTCCTTTTATGCTGTCGATATTATTCAAATATTCCTCCTTCTGCGTTTTACCATCAGGAACAAACTTATTTGCCATATGGCCGACGCTTAAGTTTATAAAGTTAAGAGGGTTTCTTACCTCATGGGCTATACCTGATGCAAGACGGCCTATATTTGAGAGGTGTTCGGATTCCTTCAGTTTTGTCTCCAGTTCTTTTGTTTCCGAAAGTCTTTTTACCATCTTATTAAAGTTCTCAGTAAGTTTTCTTATCTCTCCGCCGCCTGCAACAGGAATGGCAACAGTCAGGTCTCCTGATGCAACTTTTTCTGCGGCCATTGAAAGATTATTTATAGGGCGGGTATATCTTGTTGCCAGAAATACGGACACTATGATACCGATTACGAACACAATGCCTGCAGCAAACAGCCTCTTAAAATTGTTGTAGCTCATGATCTCCGCAAAGTCGTCAAACTGCATCGCTATATGGACAAATCCGAACTGCTCATTGCCTACGACAACAGGAAGAAATATGTCATAGTTTCTTCTGCCTTTTGAAACGCTCATAAACTCCTGAACATCAGCAGAAGTTTTAATCCTGTCGCCTTTTATATCAACAACCTTGCCTACAAGGGCAGGATTGGAACTTGCAATAACCTCCCTTTCATTGGTCAGGATAGATATCTGCTTTATCCCCTTGCCCTTTACCTTTTCAACATATTTCTTCAATTTAATATCATCAATATCATCTGATGGGTTTGTCAACTGTTCTATGCTTATCTGTATGGCAGCAGAGAGTTCATCGGTATGACTCTCCACCTGTCTTATCAACTCCCTCTCAGCCCTTGTGTAGATAAGCAGAAGCAAGACCACCAGAGCGGCTGACAGTAGCAGCATTATGAGTATGAGTTTTGCCTTAAGTCCGGATATGTTAATATTGCCAAACAATATCTGCACCATCCTTTTGTCCCAAAAATAGACATTGATTTTTGGGTAAACTGGCAAGTCCTTGACAGACGTTTCACCTGTCAAGGGCAAGTTGGCTGCCAGACGAGGCAGAGGCCATTTTTGCGACGAGCCGTATGTCATCAATACGGTGAGGAGAAAAAATGCGCCGATAACGAAGTATGGCAGCCAAATCGCCAGTTTGTAAAATAGCGAAGTCTTCAATCGCTATTTTACGGACAAGTCTTTTCTCTTTAAATATTCCTTAAAATATGTTACCTACTCGTGATATAAAACTTTCTATGAGGGAGCGAGGAGGTCTTGGTGCAGGAATTTGATATTGTCGTAATCGGCGGCGGGCCTGGCGGATATGTGGCTGCCATAAGGGCTGCGCAGATGGGCGCAAAGGCGGCGCTTATTGAAAAGGATGCGCTTGGCGGAACCTGCCTTAACAGGGGCTGCATACCCACAAAGGCGCTTTATTATTCGGCAAAGACTATTGCTGCTGTCAAAAAGGCCTCTGAATTTGGCGTAACCACAGGCGAGGTCGGTTTTGATATTGCAAAGGCTGTTGACAGGAAAGACGATGTGGTGAAGAGGCTTGTGGGAGGAGTGGGCCAGCTTCTCAAGGGAAATGGCGTTACAGTTATAAATGGAACCGGCTCTATTGAGGCAATCGGCAAGGTTAAGGTTGAAAAAGAAGACGGTTCAACCGAGATTATCGCTGCAAAGAATATCATCATTGCCACAGGTTCTGAGCCTGCAATGATTCCGGCATTTAGGATTGACAGGGAAAATGTCATTACATCCACAGAGGCATTGAATCTTAAAAAGCTGCCCAAGAGCATCCTGATAATCGGCGGCGGCGTGATGGGGTGTGAATTCGCAAATATATTTTCCAAGTTCGGAAGCTCTGTAAAGGTTGTGGAACTGCTGCCGACCATCCTTTCTACAGAGGATAAGCAGGTGGTGAGGGTGATTGCAAAGGCATTTAAGGATGCAGGCATTGAGGTCTATACAGAGGCAAATGTTGAAGGCATTGAGAAGACAGACGTCGGGGTTAAGACAAGACTCAAAGACGGAAAGGAATTTTTGACTGAAAAGGTGCTTGTTACAATCGGAAGGAGTTTCAATTCAACAGGCATAGGGCTTGAAAAGGCCTGTGTGGAAGTTGAAAAGGGGCGCATAAAGGTAAATAATAAGATGGAGACAAATGTAAAAGGGATATATGCGATTGGCGATGTTACAGGCCAAATGCTCCTTGCGCATATTGCAAGCGCCGGCGCAATTGTTGCTGTTGAAAATGCGCTTGGCAAGGAAAAGTGGATGGATTATTCAGCCGTGCCAGGGGGCATCTTTACTGACCCAGAGATAGCAAGCGTGGGGTTAAGAGAGAAGGACGCAGAGGCAAAGGGGATTAAGATAAGCGTAGGGAGATTCCCTTATGCCGCAAGTGGAAAGGCATTGGCAATGGGAGAGCCGGAAGGCTTTATGCAGATAATTGTTGAGCAAGGCGCAGAAAGGATTATTGGCGCGACAATCGTGGGGGCGCATGCGACTGATTTAATAGGCGAGGTTGCGGTTGTGGTAAAAGGCGGCGGGAAGCTGAAGCATATAACAGAGGTAATCCACGCGCACCCAACATTGCCAGAGATTGTGTTGGAGGCTGCGGAGGATGTGCATGGCAGGGCGATTGATAAGATAGAAAGAAAAAGATAAGCTCAAACGCAATCTTTGGCCAAATACTATAACCGATTCACCGGCTATTTTAAATACGCCCATTGGGCACCCAACAGAAGGTTGGGTCGGGCAACTACAGAAAATAAATTTACAATTTAAACAAAGCGAGGATAGATATGGCCTTAATCGTTCAGAAATACGGCGGCACATCGGTCGGCAATGTTGAAAGGATTAGGAATGTTGCCATACGGGTTGCGCAGACAAAGAGGAAAGGGCATAAGATTATTGTGGTTGTATCTGCCATGTCAGGCGAGACCAACAAGCTGGTTGACCTGACAAATCAGATGAAGGAATTTCCCATAGGCAGGGAATATGATGTGGTGGTATCAACAGGGGAGCAGGTTACCATCGGGCTTCTGGCGCTGGCGCTTCAGGATTTGGGTTTTGGCGCAAAATCTTTTCTGGGTTGTCAGGTGCCTATAATAACAGACAACGCATTTGGCAAGGCAAGGATTGAAGAGATAGAAACAGGCGGCATATTGTCCGAGCTTAAAAAAGGAAATATCGTTGTGGTTGCAGGGTTTCAAGGTATTGACAGGGAAGGGAATATCACAACACTGGGCAGAGGCGGTTCCGACACAACCGCGGTTGCCCTTGCGGCTGCTCTTAAGGCGGATGTGTGCGAGATATTTACGGATGTGGAAGGAGTTTATACCACAGACCCGAATATATGCCCGGATGCGAGGAAGCTGAAAAAGATTTCCTATGACGAGATGCTGGAGATGGCAAGCCTCGGCGCTAAGGTGCTGCAAACAAGGTCTGTTGAATTTGCAAAAAAATATAATGTCCCTGTGATGGTAAAGTCGTCCTTTACCGATGCGGAAGGAACGCTTGTTACAAAGGAGGATAAAGACATGGAAAAGGTTGCAGTTTCGGGTGTAACATATAATAAAGATGAGGCAAAGATAACGATTGCAAAGGTGCCAGACAAGCCGGGGATTGCCGCAAAACTCTTTGCCCCGCTTACAAAGGCAAATATAAATGTGGACATGATTGTGCAGAATGTAAGCCATGACGGCCATACGGATTTGACATTCACGGTATCTAAGGGAGATTTCAAAAAGGCATTACAGCTTATAGAAAAGACTGCAAAGGAATTAAAGGCAGGAAAGGTGCTTTCCGATACCAACATCGCAAAGGTATCCATCGTAGGCGCAGGCATGAGAAGCCATGCCGGTATTGCATCAAAGATGTTCGAGAGCATGTCAAAGGAGAATATCAATATCCAGATGATATCCACCTCCGAAATAAAGATATCCGCAGTCATTGACGCAAAATATACGGAACTGGCGGTAAGGACATTGCATGACGCATTCGGGCTTAGCAAGGGAGATGTGGAGGAGGAGGGGTAATGCCACTGAAACCCTGGTCAGGCCGTTTTACACAAAAGACCGATAAACTTGCAGAAGAGTTCAATGCCTCTATCTCATTTGATAGGCGGCTCTATAAACACGACATTATGGGTTCTATTGCCCATGCGAAGATGCTGGCAAAGGCGGGAATTATTACCAAGAAAGAGGCGGATAAAATTGTTGGCGGCTTAAAGAGCATTGAAAAAGAGATTGATGCCAGTAAATTTGTATTTACATATGATTTAGAAGATATACATATGGCGATTGAAAAAAGGCTGACGGAAAAGATCGGGCCTGTGGGTGGAAAACTGCATACTGCAAGGTCTAGGAACGATCAGGTTGCGCTTGATATTAGGTTGTATTTACGGGATGAGATTAAAGAGATTCAAAATTTAATAAAAAATTTGCAAAAGACGTTGGTGGATGTTGCAAAGAAAAACCTTGGCTGCATCATGCCTGGCTATACCCATCTCCAGAAGGCGCAGCCGATTTTATTCAGCCATCACCTTCTTGCGTATTATGAAATGATGAAAAGGGATTATGAAAGATTTGAAGGCTGCTATAAGCGTGTGAACGTCATGCCGCTTGGCGCAGGCGCATTGGCAGGCAGTCCATATCCTCTGGACAGGGATTTTGTTGCAAATGAGCTTGGTTTTGATAAACCAACAGATAACAGCCTTGACAGCGTAAGCGACAGGGATTTTTGCATAGAATTTTGCAGCGCTGCCTCTCTTGTGATGATGCACTTGAGCAGGTTGAGCGAAGAACTTATTTTATGGTCTTCTCATGAATTTGACTTTATAGAATTATCCGATGCTTTTTCCACCGGTTCATCCATCATGCCGCAAAAGAAGAATCCTGATGTGCCGGAGCTTGTAAGGGGAAAGACAGGCAGAGTGTATGGAAATCTTTTTTCCCTCTTAACAACAATGAAATCCCTGCCTCTTGCATACAATAAAGATATACAGGAAGACAAAGAGGCTTTGTTTGACACCGTAGACACAATAAAGAAGTGCATCAAAATTTTTTCGCCAATGCTGCAGACAATGAAAATAAATAAAGAGAGAATGCTTGATGCCACAAAGGGCGGCTTTCTCACCGCAACCGATGCGGCGGATTACCTGGTTAAAAAAGGCATTCCGTTCAGAGAAGGCCATCACATTATCGGCAAGATAGTTGCCTATTGCATTAAGACATCGCAAGGTTTGGAGGATTTGTCTGTTGATGAATGGAAGGGTTTTTCAAAGGTGTTTGATAAAGATATTAAAAAAGCAATTTCCGTAGAGGCTTCCGTCGACAACAGGAAGGTGAAAGGCGGGACAGCGCTGGAAGCTGTTAAAAAGAGATTGAAGGAGATAGAAAGGGCGCTGAAATGAAAGTGTCAAAGAGTCAAAGTGGCAGAGAGTTAAAAGGTCAGGAGTGTAGTTGCCCAATTCATTGGGCGTATTTAAAATCGCTGATAAATCAGCAGACTACAAAGTATTTAATATTTTTATTACTATTCACTCTTCACTTTTCACTGTTCACTCTAGTTATAGGTTGCGGCAAAAAGGCGCCGCCAAAGCCGCCGCAGGAGACGGCATGGATAAAGTAGAATAGTTTATCTCTTGAAATCTCAATGCTAATATGATGTCTTAAAAGAGAGGTGAGAAATGAAAAAACAGTATCAGTTGCCTATTTTGATTGAAAAAGATGAAGACGGCTTTTATGTTGTGGAATGTCCTCTTTTTAGCGGTTGTTACACCCAGGGCAAAACTATAGATGAGGCTATGGAAAATATAAGAGAAGTAATAGATTTGTGTCTTGAAGAAAAAGAAAATAAAGAGGCCCTTAAAAACTTTCATCCTCAAGAGTTAATCTTCTCCACTTTATCCTATGCCTAAACTGCCTTTAATATCTGCAAAAGCAGCTATAAAAACATTCGGGAAGTTGGATTATCAAATTATTCGTCAAAAAGGCAGCCACATCAGAATGCGTCATAAAACAAACAAGGGCAAACAACCTCTGACTATCCCTAATCATGCAATGCTCGGCTCGGTAAGGGTCTCTTGCGTAAACTATTAAGAGATGCAGAAATAACTGTTGAAGATTTTTTGAACTTACTCTAATCATTTCCAGTAATTCGCTCAGGCGGATTTTAAAGCCGACGCTTTCAAACCGCTGATATCAGTTGTTCAAACATCCGGCATCCCATGCCTTTTTACAAGGAGGAATCTTAATCAATGCACTTTTTCACCTACAAGAAAAATAAATTCTACGCCGAAGCCGTATCCATAGAAAAAATCGCTAAAGAGGTTGGAACGCCGTGTTATATTTACAGTCACAAGACACTGACTCGGCATTACGCGGCCTTTGATGAGGCATTTGAAACCGTGCCGCATCTTATCTGCTATTCTGTAAAGGCGAATTCAAATATTTCAGTGCTGAATACCTTTATCAAAGCAGGGAGCGGTGTTGATATTGTTTCAGGCGGAGAGCTTTTCAGGTCGCTAAAGGCCGGGGCGAATCCTAAAAAGATAGTCTATTCAGGTGTCGGAAAGAGGGAAGATGAAATTGAATATGCCTTGAAGGCCGGCATACTCATGTTCAATGTTGAATCCCCTGAAGAGCTGCGGGCAATAAATAAAATCGCAGGCAGGCTGAAGAAAAAGGCCGGCTTTGCCATACGGGTAAATCCGAATGTTGACCCAAAGACGCACCCGTATGTTTCAACCGGGCTCAAGAAAAATAAATTCGGTATAGAGACAGAGCAGGCTATTAAGGAATACGTTTATGCAAAAAACAATCTGAAAAATCTTACCCCTATCGGCGTTGACTGCCATATCGGTTCACAGCTTACGCAGCTTTCTCCGTTTATTGACGCCCTCAAAAAGACAAAAGAGATTATCACAACGCTTGGGAGTGAGGGGATTGAGGTAAAATATCTGGATATGGGCGGCGGCCTTGGTATAACTTACAAGGACGAGAATGCGCCGCATCCGAGCAAATACGGCAAGGCGGTGATTGATGCGACAAAGCGCTTGGGTGTGACGCTGATATTTGAGCCGGGCAGGGTCATGGTGGGGAATGCCGGTATATTAGTTACAAAGGTGTTATACACAAAACAGGGCACCGAGAAGAATTTTATCATTGTTGACGCTGCCATGAACGACCTTGCAAGGCCGAGCCTTTACGGTTCTTATCATGCAATAAAGGCGGTCGGGAAAAATTCCGGCAAGCATGTCCCCGCAGATTTTAAGCAGGGAGAGATTACCGCCGATGTGGTAGGCCCTATATGTGAATCCGGAGATTTCTTTGCGAAGGATAGGGAGCTTCTCTACTTTAAATCAGGCGATTTGATGGCCATAATGAGCGCAGGAGCCTATGGTTTTTCCATGTCCAGCAACTATAACTCAAGACCGAGGGCTGCTGAGGTTATGGTAAAGGGGAACAAATTCTCTGTAATAAGAGAAAGGGAGTCTTATAAGGATTTGATAAAGGGAGAGGATCTGGCAAAAAGTTAGATGTCTGTAGTAATTTACTAGCCCCTAATCCCTAGCCGCCAGTCCATGTTTTATAGAGGTTCAATCCTTGCAAAGATTAAAAACCTACTTCCTTGCTACCCGTCCTCAATTTTTTACTGCAATTATACTTCCTGTTACCTTGGGTGCGGCAGTTGCATGGTATGAGCACAAAATATTCACCTTAGGCTATTTTCTGTTATCCATTCTCGCAGCCATCTTTTATCATGCCGGTATGAATGTATTAAATGACTACTTTGATTATCTCAACGGGACAGACAATATAAACCGCACCGGTATTACGCCTTTTACCGGCGGCAGCAGGATGATTCAAAATAAGATTATGACGGCTCAAGAGACCTATCTCCTTGGAGCCGCCTGCCTTATGATAGGGAGTGCAATAGGAGTCTATCTTGTGTATGAAAGAGGATTGCCGTTGCTCCTGATTGGCTGCCTTGGGTTTGTATCCGGCTATTTCTATTCTGCGCCGCCGCTTTTCCTTGTAGGCAGGGGAGTGGGAGAACTGCTGGTTGGCATTAACTTCGGTATTCTGTCTGTAGCTGGTTCGTACTATGTGCAGACACAGACTTTTTCCGTGAGCGCGGTGTTTGCCGCTCTGCCCTTGTCATTTCTCATAGCAGCCATACTGTATATAAATGAATTCCCTGATTATGATGCTGATAAAGCTGTGGCAAAGAATCAGATGGTCGTGCGGCTTGGAAAGAAGAACGCAAGATGGGGTTTTGCCATGCTTATGGTCGGGGCTTATGCCAGTATTGTAATCGGAGTTTTGTTAAATCTGCTGCCGGCCATTGTGCTGTTTGCCGTATTCACAGGCGTATTTGGCATAAAGGCTGTAAATGGTCTGTTTAAAAATTATGACAAGTTTAAAGAAATGCTTCCTTGCATAAAGGCTGCTGTTGTCGCCCATTTGACAACTGGTATTGCCATGATAGTAATATTCCTTTTATGAAGAACTTAACACAGAAAATGCAATAGCATTTTCTTACAATCATACATCCTGCCGATGAAACCATATTTAGATATATTTGATTTAAGAGACTGGGATTTAACCCTGCTTGAAAGATACCTGCCAATATTTTCAAAGTCTAATAAGGCCTGCCACCTGTGTGCCATGGGGCCGTGCAGGCCAACCCCCCCTGCCCCCCATTTAACAAAGGGGGGGGGAGGGGGGGTTGGAAAATGCGGCATTGATGAAACTGGTTTCAAGGCAAGAGAGATTTTATTAGATGCTGTTATAGGAACATCGGGTCATACATCTCACGCTGTAAGACTTATAGAAAACTTAATAGACAGGTTCGATAAAGAGTGTCGTGTAGATACCGGCCTGCATACCGCTATAGCAACTCCAATCACAACGCTTATAACAGGCTGTAAGCCAAAAAACATGGGTGAGTTGAGAAATATTCTTACCTATATAGAAGGCCAGTTAAATCACCTCCTCTCCTCCATAAACTTCGGCACAGAGGCATCCCCTGATGATTTTGTAAGCAAGACGCTTCATGCAGGTATGCTGGATAACCTTGCCATGGAAGTGGCAGACATTGCGCAGATATCTGCCATGAACATGCCAAAGGGCGAATCCAATTCGCCAATAATAGCTATCGGATTAGAAACTGTTGATACATCAAAGCCTGTAATACTTATAATTGGTCACAACTCATCTGTTGCCCATGAAATTATGCACCTTCTTGAAAGTAGAGGTATTAAGGATAAGGTGGAGGTCTGCGGCCTGTGCTGTGCAGCATCAGATTCAGCGAGGCATAGTCATGGTTTTAAGGTAATAGGCAATCAGGCTATGCAATTGGATGTTATTAAATCAGGCATTGCGGATGTTGTTATTATGGACACACAGTGCATAAGGCCGGATGTGGTTGCCGAGGCGGGTAAGGTTAATAGTATGCTTATTGCAACAACACAAGAGACGGCGCTTGGACTTAGAGATTTAACGGACATGCCGTTGGACAAGTCGTCAGAATATATTTTGAAGAATGGGACGGGTATTATTCTGGATAAGAAAAAGGCAGCAGAGGCAGCATTGAAGTTAGTAGGCAGTGGGCAGGGGCCTGCCCCTGCAGGCTTTAAGCAGGGGGCAGCAGGCAGTAAAACTCCGAACTCCGAACTCCGAACCCCGAACTCTTTTTTACGGATTGGCCGCGGCCCTATACGAGATGGTGAAATAAGGGGAGTTGCGCCGTCTATTGTGATGGGTGAGATTCCCGGAATTGTAGGGATATTTGGATGTCCGGAGGCAAGTCAGAAGTCAGAAGTCAGAAGTCAGAAGCCAGAAGATTCAATTGCTAATATGTTTGCCCGAGAATTTCTAAATAGGGGATATATTGTTTCCACTGGCGGCTGTGCCTCAATGGATGTTGCAAAAGGAGATTTGTTCAAAGACAATCCTGACTCTTTTGACAGCAGAAACCTAACAAATCTTGGTTCATGTGTATCTGCTTCTCATCTTATCGGGGCCTGCATAAAAATCGCCCAGATAATGTGCCACAGAAAACCGGAGAATAATTACAAAGAAATTGCAGACTATATAATAAACAGGGTTGGCGCAGTAGTAATACTCTGGGGCGCATTCACGCAGAAGGCATTCTCTTCTGCGCTGGGTATGGCAAGGCTCGGCATCCCTGTTATCTTCGGGCCGATGTTCAAAAACTATGGTATTCACCTTATCGGGCAGGATAGACTCTGGCAGGTAAAGGATACGAGACTCGGGGATATAGTCCCAACAGGCCCTGCGCCGCAACACCTTTTATGTTTTGCTGAAACTATTGAGCAAGCCCTGCCTCTTGCAGCTAAACTCTGTATCAGGCCTAACGACACGACAGAAGGCAGGAAAATAAAATTAAAAAACTATATAGAGCTTTGCGCGGGTAAAAAAGAACCGTTGCCTGCTGATATAAATCTCTTTATCAGGACATATTACGATATACCAGAAGGATTTGAGCAGGAAATCCGCCGCCATCTGGAAATCAATGAGTGGCGGCCAGCATTTATTCCTGATCCAACCATATTATAGTGTTTTATACCACAGAGCCCCGCCGCAGCTTGAGCCTGCGCCTGCTGTGCAGCCATAGCAGTGGGTGCCGGTTACAATTCGCCTGTTGCACAGTTTAGCTAAATTAAATTCTTTGATATTAGATGGTGCGCCGTGATTTACGGTCATGCCGAGCATCTGGTTAAAATCGCAGTCATACAGCGAGCCGTCCCATGCAACCGATAATGTATATCTGCACATCACTTGAGATGCAGCATTCGGATTATAGGTTGAGGCAAGTTTTTCCATGTATGAATTGTAATTTTGGGATATATTGAGATACTTCAAAAAGCGGCCTATTGGCATATTGGTAATTGTATAAAGGTTGTTAAATGCAATCCCATATCTTTTAAACATCTCTCTCCTGTAATCTGCCTCAAGCGGCTTTTGAGAAGGAGGGAGAAACGCCCCCGCCGGATTATAAACCAGATTCAATATCAGGTCAGAACCCTCTTTGCCGTAGCCGATGCTGTTTAGTTGTTTCATGGCTTCTATAGATTTTTTAAATACGCCCTCCCCGCGCTGCCTGTCTAAAGTCTGCTCCAGATAATAGGGGAGGGAGGCAACCACCTCTATTTTGTTCTCCGCGAAAAATTCAGCAAGGTTTTTATAATCAGGTTCTGTAAGGATTGTCAGATTTGAGCGAACCATGACATGGCGGTTTCTATTTCTGAATTCTTGCACAAGCCAGCGAAAATTTGGATTCATTTCAGGCGCCCCGCCTGTTATGTCAATGGTCGGGATATCGGTTTTTTCAATGGCAGTAAGGCAGGCCTCCATTGTCTCTTTCCGCATTACCTCATTCCTATTTGGCCCTGCTTCAACATGGCAGTGCTTGCAGGCCTGATTGCACAGTTTTCCGACATTTACCTGAAAGGTGCTTATCCCGGTTGCTGTAAGAGGGTAAAGTCTACTTTCCAGTAAGGCGTTGTCAAAGGGTTTGTAATGGGATTGGTTATTCATAGTTGTCCTTTAACATTAATTTAGAAATCAAACATGAAAGTAGTTTGCCGATTTATCGGCGTTTGTAACAATGCGCCCATAAAATGGGCAGGCTACCTGCTGGATTATGGAGTTAGATAGACACCTTCTTTACCACATTCTTCATCTGCACGCCGTGAACAAGTGATGCGCCTCCCCTGATGGCTGCCGCCACATGAACGGCCTCTGTCATCTGCTGTTCATTTGAGCCTTTCTCAAGGCATGTCTGAGTATAGGCATCTATACAATAGGGACACTGGACAGCATGGGCAACCCCCAGTGCGATTAGGGCCTTTTCTCTTTCAGAAAGGGCGCCTTCGGCAAATACAGCGCCATACCATTCTGAAAATTTTTTCCACAGTTCTGGCGCACCCTCGCCCATGGTGGAAAATTTAGATAAATCTTCCGGCGCATAGTATGTTTTCATATTGGTTCTCCTTTTTTATTAAATCGGCAGACTACAATTCATGTTGGTTTTTACACTATCCAAATTTAACAAATTAAATATCGCAGTTCAACCTTAAAATGCTGTCATCATTATTATGCCATCTGTAAAAGAAATAGTAAAAAGGAAGTTGAAAATTCTTAATGACTTTCTCACCTTGTTTTGATAGTCTTTTTAAATACTACGGATGTGGGAAGCAGGCGGCAGTAAAGGATTTTTCCACACCCCATAATTTTGGAGGATATCTGTGCAGGCAACAAAAACGCGCAATTGGAACGGAGTAATCAGGGAGTTTCAGGAATTTTTGCCAAAGGTAAAAGATGACTCAGTAGTTACCCTGAGGGAAGGCAATACCCCTTTGATAGAGGTTTTGACTATGGGGGAGTTGTTTGAAAGAGGCTTAAACATATTCCTCAAATATGAGGGGCTGAACCCAACAGGCTCCTTCAAGGACAGGGGCATGACCATGGCGGTATCGAAGGCAAAGGAAGAAGGTTCTCACGCCATAATATGCGCCTCAACCGGAAATACTTCTGCTGCTGCCGCTGCGTATGCGGCAAGAGGAGGATTAAGGGCCTATGTTCTGATACCAGAAGGAAAGATTGCGCTTGGCAAGTTGTCACAGGCAATGATGCATGGGGCAAAAGTTGTGCAGATACAAGGGAATTTTGACGAAGCCCTGATAATTGTGAAAGAGGTTTCCATGATGTATCCTGTAACATTGGTTAATTCAATAAATCCGTACAGGCTTGAAGGCCAGAAGACTGCGGCATTTGAGGTGTGCAATCATCTGGGTTTTGCGCCCACATACCATTTTCTGCCTGTTGGGAATGCCGGCAATATAACCGCATACTGGAGAGGTTATAAGGAATTTAAGGAACGAGGGGTAACAGATAGTCTGCCAAAGATGATGGGATTTGAGGCAGAGGGCTCCGCTCCTATTGTAAGGGGTCATCCTATAAAAAATCCTGAGACAATAGCATCTGCCATAAGAATCGGCAATCCTTCAAGCTGGGAAAATGCAGTAAAGGCAAAGGATGAATCGGGCGGGATAATAGACATGGTGTCTGATGATGAAATTATTTATGCGTATAAGCTTCTTGCAAGGGAAGGGGTATTCTGTGAACCTGCGTCTGCCGCATCTCTGGCAGGTGTTATAAAGATGCACAAAAAAGGTATATTTAAAAACGGCGATACAATTGTCTGCACATTGACAGGGCATGGCCTGAAAGACCCTGATACAGCAATAAAGTCATCTGACAAGCCTATAACAGCGGAGACTGAGCTGGGTAAGGTGGTTAAGTTGCTGGGGTTTTGATAGATAGCTCACGCTAGAAATGCCGCGCCCAGAGGGCACCAGGCCGTGTTGCCATCGTTGCTGCGCTTCACATATCTGTAGCTTGCCCATTTATGGACGTCTTTAAAAGCGCCGACCTGCCTGTGCGCCTGCCTGTGCGTTGCACGCAGACAGGTAAATCGGCAAACTACAACGCTTTGCATCGGGGCAATTTTTGAGCATGAATATTCTTTACTTTACTATGAAATACATCATTCTCATAGGCGACGGGATGTCTGATGATCCCATTAAAGAGTTGGATAACAAAACACCGCTCCAGGCTGCGAGGACGGCTAATATGGATATGCTTGCGCAGAAGGGCTCTATCGGTCTTGTGAAGAATGTGCCTGACGGTTATCCACCGGGGAGCGATGTAGCCATTTTGAGTGTATTGGGTTACAACCCAGCGCAGTATTATACCGGCAGGTCGCCTCTGGAGGCTGCAAGCATCGGCGTAAAACTGGCAACCGATGATCTTGCGGTGAGATGTAACCTTGTTACACTCAGTCAGAAGGACGGCAAGGTTTATATGAATGATTTCAGCGCAGACCATATAACCACAGATGAGGCCAGAGAGATTATTAGAGATATTGATAAGGAGCTTGGCAAACAAGGACTCAGATTTTATCCCGGCGTCAGCTACAGGCATTTGATGGTATGGAGCGGAGGCCCGGACGGCCTTGAGACAACGCCGCCCCATGATATAACAGGCAAAGAGATAAAGGATTATCTTCCCAAAGGCAAAGGTTCGGAAAAGTTCATTCAGTTGATGAATGCCTCGCAGATGCTCCTCAAAGAGCATCTGGTAAATATTAAAAGACAAGAAGGCGGGCATAAACCTGCAAACTCTATCTGGTTGTGGGGACAGGGCAGGGCGCCAAAACTGCCGACATTAAAGCAGAGATTCGATATTGAAGGTTCCATTATATCAGCAGTTGACCTGCTCAAAGGTCTTGGCATATATGCCGGATTGAAGGTGGTTAATGTTCCCGGTGCTACAGGTTATCTTGATACAAATTACAAAGGCAAGGCAGAATATGCGCTCAAGGAGTTGGAGACAAAGGATTTTGTATGCGTTCATGTAGAGGCGCCGGATGAGGCTGGGCATAACGGCGACTTAAAAGGCAAGATAAAGGCCATTGAGGATTTTGATAAAGAGGTTGTCGGCAGGGTGATTGATGGGCTTGTTCAGTTTAAGAATTATAAAATACTTGTGCTTCCTGATCATCCTACGCCCATAGCAAAGAAAACGCATACCCGAGACCCTGTGCCGTTTGTGCTTTATCCGGCAAAAACAAGCAATGGCAAGGCATATACAGAAGCAGATGCAAAGGCAAGCGGTTTGTTTGTAGAGCAAGGACATAAACTCATAGAGAGGCTTTTTGAGAGGTGAGAAAAAATGAAAATAATGGTGACAAATAAAAATAAAGGGGACAGATTTATTTTCCCTAATTCATGGGACACCATATTTAACTGTCATAGCTTGCCGTATGCCCGCCATATTGACGTGGCATATTAACTTTTGGCATTGATGACAAAAAGGTTTTTGAGGTCAATTCTTTACATTGATAAAATAGATTTTTAAATGCTATAGACTTTGGTAGCAATGCCATTTAGTTTACCACATAACCTGTCGCGGCAATGAAGGAAAAGAATCGCCATCAAAAATTTGCCTCTGTTTTACCCTTGCAAAATGAAAGTGCTTATTTTATCCGGGCAAAGAATCTTATCCTGTAGCACGAAATATCACTGTATTGCCTGTTAAAGAAATTTCAAAGATTGTAAGGGAATTTTGAAAGATCCAAAAATAGACTTTGATTTTTGTGTAAACTGGCAAGCCCTTGACAGACCGTTTCACCTGTCAAGGGCAAGTTGGTTGTTAGACAACACACCCCTAAATCCCCTCTCGAGAGGGGACTAAAGGGGTGTGTTATTTACTATGAGCCGTATATTCACCGATACGGTGAGGAGTAAAAATTGTCCGATAACGAAGTATGGCAGGTAAATCGGAAAGAAAATTGGATTGCACATGTCTGCAAACTCTGCTATCAATATAAGAAAATCCGACATTGAGATAGAATTCTATCGCAGTTCAGGTCCGGGCGGTCAGCACAAGAACAAGACTGCCACTGCTGTGCGCATTCGCCATATTCCAACAGGCATAGTTGTTCAGGCTACGGAGAGACGTTCTCAGCACTTAAACAGGGAAATAGCAATGGAGAGGCTTGAGAAAGCTATTGCAAAGATGTATTTTAAACCTAAAAAGCGCATTCCTACAAAACTTTCTCGCTCTCAGAAGATGAGGCGGCTTGAGGATAAGAAAAAAATAGCAGGAAAGAAGGTATTGAGAAAAGTTAAAGAGGGGGATTGAAATGAAAATGTCAAAGTGCCGGAGTGCCGTAGTGTCAGAAGTCAAGGGGCAACAGATCCTCAAGAAAAGGACTGAAACAGAGAAAGGGAGAAGCGGGGAAATTCGTTTTTCATTTTTATTACTGTTTACTGTTTCCTGCTTCCTGTTTGCTGTATCATTAACCGCCTGTGGCAAGAAAGAGGAGCCTGTAAAAGAAGAAACTAAAATTTCAGTAGTGGAAAAAAAGGCCGAGGTAGCGCCGTCTGCCGAGGCTATTTCTGCGGAGGCTTATAAAGGCGCACTGGTTGTCTCAGATGTGACTGGTGTTAATTGGCAGAAGGGTGTAATAAGTGCGACCGGCCGCGGCCTGCCGCCGAAACACATTACAAATCCAGCTCAGGCAAAAATACTTGTCATGCGCGCAGCAATTGTAGAGGCACAGAAAAACCTGCTTGAGATAATATTGAAGATGAAAACGCCGCCTGACAAAGGCATGAAAGAATACCTTGATGAAAAACATATAGAAATAACCCGCATAGAGGGTTTTGTAAAAGGCGCAATCGTGGTTAAAGAGGAATATAAGGATGACGGCAGCGCAGAGGCGACCCTTGAGGTCCAACTTGTAGCGGCAGATGGGTTGGTTGCAGTGTTGAAATAGATGAGGAATGTCTCTGAGTTTAGAATTTATGGATAGAGATGTTATATGATGACAATTGTTAGATTCATCCACCTCCTTTCTCTGGTTGTCTGGCTTGGCGGCATGATATTTTTTTCCTTCATTGCTGCGCCGAGCATCTTTAAAATCTTGCCCAGAGAGACCGCAGGAGATGTGGTAGGAGATATATTTCCTAAGTATTGGATAATAGGATATATTTGCAGTGTCACAGCCGTTGCAACCATAGCGATATTATCGTTTCAGGAAAAGGCTTATCCATGGGCAAGAATCGGGTTGTTAGCTTTGATGACCGTGCTTGTGTTTTACTCAGGCAAGGTAATCGGCAAAAATGCCGTGGAGGTCAAGGCTCAGATTCGCATGACCGAAGACCAGACGCAAAAAGAGGCATTGAGGGTTCAATTTAAGGCCGTTCACATGAAATCAACAATAATGAATGTCATCATTATGATATTGGGGCTGGCAGTTATATTTCTGACAGCATACCACTATAAAACTTAGCTTGTCACATTGTTTTTGCCTCCCCATTTTTTGATTGTTTATTTCATTTTTTTTAGATATATTTTTCTCTCATGCCGGACATCCATAAGCAAAAAATCCTGATATTAGACTTCGGTTCTCAATACACACAGCTTATTGCAAGACGAGTCAGGGAACAGAAGGTTTATTGTGAGATACATCCGTATAATATTGGTCTTGACAGGATAAAGGTCTTGAATGCCAGAGGTATCATCCTTTCCGGCGGGCCATCCAGCGTGTATGATAAAGATGCTCCGCTTATTTCCAAAGAAATTTTCAATCTCAGTATTCCGATCCTCGGCATCTGTTACGGCATGCAGCTTACCGCCCATCTCCTCGGCGGCAAGGTGGAAAAATCCTCTCACAGAGAATACGGCAGCGCAGAACTGGTTATTGACGATGATTCTGATTTGTTATCACGCATCGCACATAGCGCACAACGCGTCACCCAAGTCTGGATGAGCCACGGCGACAGAATCAAGAAGATGCCAAATGGGTTTGTATCCATTGCCCACAGCAAAAATTCGCCGATATGCGCAATGAGTAATCTTAAAAGAAAAATCTTCAATGTGCAATTTCATCCTGAAGTTGTTCATACGCCAAAGGGCGCACAGATTCTTAAGAATTTTCTTTTAAAAATATGTAAATGCAAGCCCACATGGACAATGGAGTCGTTCATAGACACTGCTGTTGCAGAGATAAGGACGAGGGTAGGGGAGAGAGGTGTTGTGTGCGGCATAAGCGGCGGTGTGGATTCATCTGTTGCCGCTGTTCTCTTGCACCGCGCCATTGGCAAACAGTTAACCTGTATATTTGTTGATAACGGTTTGTTAAGGACGGGAGAGGCAAAAAAAGTAGAAGATGTGTTAAGGAAAAATTTTCATATGAAACTTATTTGCGTAGATGCTTCAACAAGGTTTCTTGATAAACTTAAAGGTGTGGAAGACCCTGAAAAAAAGCGGAAGATTATCGGCAATGAATTCGTCAGGGTTTTTGAAGACGAGGCTATGAAGTTAAAAAATACCGGTTTTCTTGGCCAGGGGACTTTGTATCCTGATGTGATTGAGAGCGTGTCATTCAAAGGCCCTTCAGCCACTATCAAGAGCCATCATAATGTGGGCGGACTTTTAAAAAAGATGAAGCTAAAACTGGTAGAGCCTTTGAGGGAGTTGTTTAAGGATGAGGTCAGGGATTTAGGTAGGGCATTGAAAATGCCTGATGAGATAATAAATAGACATCCATTCCCTGGACCAGGTCTTGCCATAAGGGTTTTGGGCGAGGTTACTAAAGAAAGGTGTGATATACTAAGAAAGGCAGACAGTATTGTGCTGGAAGAGATAAAAGGCGCAGGGCTTTATACAAAGATGTGGCAGGCATTTGCTGTGCTTTTGCCAATAAAGACAGTCGGTGTTATGGGTGATGAAAGGACTTATGAAAATGTAATGGCAATAAGGGCGGTAGAAAGTGTGGATGGCATGACAGCGGATTGGGTAAGACTGCCTTATGATTTAATGGCAAAAATTTCAGGCAGGATAATAAATGAGGTGCGGGGAATCAATAGGGTGGTTTATGATATAAGCAGTAAACCCCCGAGCACAATAGAATGGGAATAAAATATATATGATAGAAAGGGGGATGAAAATTTCAATAAACAAATATCAAATAACAAATAATAGCCAATAATCAAATTTCAATAACCATGCTGCTTCAAGCTTTGTTTATTGAATAATTAATTATTATTTGGGATTTGTAATTTGGGATTTGAGTTTTCCGGAAACATGGTTGAGGATTTGAAGGGTCAGGAAACATGGCGCATATTCAAGATAATAAGTGAATTTGTGGAGGGTTTTGAAGAGCTCTCAACACTAGGACCGGCTGTATCCATATTCGGTTCAGCAAGATTTCATAGAAATCATAAATATTATAAACAGACTCTGGAAATTTCCACTCTTCTTGTAAAAAACGGGTATACCATTATAACTGGCGGGGGGCCTGGTGTCATGGAGGCAGCCAACAAAGGCGCTATAACCAATGACGGCGCCTCTGTAGGTTTAAATATACTTTTGCCAAAAGAACAAAAACCTAATCCGTTTCAGAACAAATCTTTGACATTTAAATACTTCTTCGCCAGAAAGGTGATGTTTATAAAATATGCTATGGGCTATGTCTGTATGCCTGGCGGGTTTGGGACCCTTGATGAGTTCTTTGAAGCGCTCACGCTTATCCAAACCCACAAGATATATCCATTGCCTTTGATTCTTGTTGGAAAGGATTATTGGAGCGGCCTGCTCCATTGGATGAAGACAACAATGTTGAAGAGCAAAACCATATCAGCAGAGGATATGGAGCTTGTCAAAATAACCGATAAACCAAAAGAGGTTTTATCAATAATAAATAACCACAGGGATTGGAAACTTAAGGTTATAAAGGATACTATGAGAAAAAGAGGGATAAAAATAGATAGTAAAGATAAAATAGAGGGAATATAGAGTTTTTCTGAATAGTAGAATCAATTATATTTGTCGCATAATGTATATTATGTCAAATTACATACTGTGTATTCCATATGTCTTGATTGGTCGGGGCGAGAGGATTCGAACCTCCGACCCCTGCGTCCCGAACGCAGTGCTCTACCAGGCTGAGCCACGCCCCGATTGTTTAGCGCCACTATGAAAAGTATAAGATATCAAAAACAAGCGGCCATAAGCAAGATAAAATCTTATTAAAAATTTGCACCTTGCAATTTACAATAGCGTTTATCCCTCTATCTCCAGCCTCATTGCTGATATTGTCTTTTTATAACTTTCGCTTCCGAATATGGCAGACCCTGCAACAAATACATCCGCCCCCGCCTTCGCTGCCGTACCTATGTTGGAAACCTTTATCCCTCCGTCAATCTCAAGCTCTGCCTTGTAATTGCCTTGGTCAAGAATCCTTCTCATGAGCGTTATCTTTGGAAGGCATGAATTTATAAAGCTTTGGCCGCTGAAACCAGGGTTTACAGTCATAATCAATATCATATCAATATCTCCCAGTATATGGTCAAGCACATGTAACGGTGTTGTTGGGTTTAAGGATATACCGGCCCGTATACCTTGTTCTTTGATATGCTGGATAGTCCTATGTAAGTGTTTACATGCCTCTGCATGAACAGTGATTATATCGCTCCCAGCCTTGGCAAAATCAGGAATAAACTTATCAGGATTTTCTATCATCAGGTGGACATCAAGAGGCAGCCTTGTTGCCCTTCTTGCCGCCTCTACAATAAACGGCCCTACCGTTATATTAGGCACGAAGTGACCATCCATCACATCTATATGTATATAATCTGCCTTTGCATCCTCAACAGCCCTTATCTCCTTTGCCAGTTTTGTAAAATCAGCAGATAGTATAGATGGCGCAATCTTTTTCACTTTGTTAGACCTCTCATTATGGTGAAGTGTTTTTAAGCAATATTTGCCATTTTTAAAAACTTAAATGGAAATGTAACTTCCCGAACTTTCCTCAATATTAGGCTATAAATTAATAATAGGTTCATCAATTGCCATTAGATTAAAAAGAATTATAGGCTACACTATGTCCTAATGGTTTGTCAACCGCTTGTCTATCCCCGGTAATCCCGATTTAGAAAATGTCCAATACATTCTGCAAGACAATTGGAAGGTATTTTTTAGCAGGCCCCTTTTATTATCTTCAAGTTTCCTTGTCAAATCTCTCCGGCAAAGAGACAATATCTTGTTTTTGAAACATTTCTACTGTCAAAAGAGATACTTAATTAGTGAGCATGAACAACATTTCCTTTCTATATCCGCAACAGTAAAATCTCTGTCAATAGCATGAATAAAGTGATGCACCATTAGGCTCACTCCATCTCCCTAATCATCTCCCCTGCCCTTTGCTTGAACACATTGCTCGGTATATCCTGCATACGCATAAGTCTTGCTACAACAGGGCTTGATAGAATCTTTTCCAGATATACTCCCTTGGCAAGTGTGTTTTTAGCTTTATTGTAAAATTGGATTATGCACACCATCATCCAATACTGCTTTTCCATGGTGCAGAATGCATCTGCGTCATTGAATACGCTCTGCCTTAAAAACACCTCTTTGACAATCCTTCCCAGTTCCATGGTAAGCCTGTCTGCATCCTGCAATGCCTCAAGGCCTATTATCTGAACAACTTCTTTGAGTTCCCCCTCCCGCTCAAGTATTTTCATAATACTATCTCGGAGTAAAATAGCATCTTCTGCCACTTCTCTCCTAAACCACTCTTTCAATGAATTATAATAAAGGCTGAAACTTTTATTCCAGTCAACTGCCGGAAAGTGCCTCCTGTATGCAAGGTCTGTGTCCAGAGCCCATAGAGCGCCTGCAACCCTTAATGATGCCTGCGTTACCGGCTCGGAAAAATCACCGCCCGGCGGCGATACCGAGCTGACTATGGTAACAGAGCCTGTTCTGTTATCTTTGCCGAAGCATTTTACCTTTCCTGCCCTTTCATAAAAATTTCCGAGACGGGTTGCAATATACGGCGGGTACCCTTCTTCTCCGGGCATCTCTTCCATCCTTGACGATATTTCCCTCAAGGCCTCCGCCCATCTGGAGATTGAATCTGTCATAAGCGCAACATTGTATCCCATATCTCTGTAATACTCAGCTATGGTTGCGCCAATAAATATAGATGCCTCTCTCGCTGCAACAGGCATATTTGAGGTATTTACAATAAGAACAGCCCGTAAACTTAAAGGCAGGCCTGTGGATGGGTCAATTAGTTTTGGGAAATCTGTCAGGACCTCAGTCATTTCATTTCCACGCTCTCCACAGCCGACATAAACAATAATGTCTGATTTTGCATATCTGGCGAGGGTCTGCTCCACAATGGTCTTGCCTGTTCCGAAACCACCTGGCACAATGGCTGTGCCGCCCTCTGCCACCGGAAACATGGTGTCAAATATGCGCTGGCCTGTAAGAAATGGCGTGTCTGGTGACAGCCTTTCATTAAACGGCCTTGCCTCTCTTACAGGCCACTCATGATATAAAGAAATAACGTTGCTATCTTCAAGGACAACAACAGGCTCATCGCCTGTGATAGCGCCTTTGCGGACTTCTTTGACAACACCTTTAAATTTTCCCCCCGCTTTACTAAAAGGGGACACCAGGAGATTGGGCGGCACAAGGATTTTATGTTCTACGGTTTTATTTTCTTTGACAATGCCAATAACATCCCCTGCCCCGATTGCATCGCCATTTTTTACTATAGGAACAAACTCCCATGTCTTATCCAACAGCACATCAAAGCTAATCCCTTTTTTTATAAAATCGCCTGACTTTAATTTTAATGATTCAAGCGGTCTTTGAATGCCATCAAAAACATTGGAGAGAATGCCTGGGCCAAGCCTGGTAGTAAGCGGTTTACCTTGACTTACAACATCTTCGCCAATGGAAAGTCCTGTTGTGTCTTCATAGACTTGCAGTATTGCCTGCTCGCCCTGAATTTTTACAATTTCCCCAAGAAGCCCGTCTTTACCCACAAAGGCGGTTGTGTGCATCTTGGCGCCATTCATGCCTCTAGCGGTAACCGTGGGACCGGAGATGCCGCAGATTATGCCTTTGATAATTTGCATAGTCTAAAAATAACCAACACTCTGCGATATATTATATCGCAGTTCATGCTCAAAAATTGTCCAGATGCAAGCCCTTGACAAATTATGTGTTTTTACGAAGCAAAACACAAAACTCTTTTGCCTTTGGCAAAGGAGATAGTTTGTCAAGGGCAAGGCGCTGTAGTCGGCCGATTTATCGGCGCTTTTAAATATGCCCATAAACATGTTCCCGCAGATTTTTAGCGGGGATGGGCAAGCTACAGGTATGTTGACCCTTGACAAATCTGTGGCTTGCCAAAGGCAAGCCCTTGGCTTTGGCCAAGGACAGCTTTGTCAAGGGTTGAACGCAGAAACCGCAGCAGATGGGCATTTTCAGCATGAATTACCTTTTGATCTTCACCTGATACCCAATCGCCCTTCTAATAAGCCGCGCTATATACGATTCCATATCTGCTTCGCCATGCCACGATTTTGGCGTATTTATCGGAACGATAACAGGAATGCCTGTCTTTCTAATCCTTTTTAGAATACCTTCATCAACCTTGGCCAGCAGTTTTTCTTCTATAGCCAGAAGGCCGTAATTGCCGGCCTGTATAATTTCCAGCAGCATGGGTGTAATATCACCACCCTCTTCCGTTTCCTTAACCTCAACGCCTGCAAGGTTAAAACCAAGAGATGTATCCGGATATGTAATGACTAGAAGTTTGGACATATAAAATACAGGTTAAGGCTAATATTAAGGTTAAACTGGCTCATCGTGAAAGAGTGTGGGTAAAAGAGAACCATAGAACATGTGCAACATAGCATAAAACAAAAGAAAAAAGAAGTTTTAACTGTCGGATGATGTAAATCTCCAGCATCTCGCTGAGCATTACGACCTGTCAGGAGGCCGGTTATAATACAAAATGCTGCTGCAAGGGCAGTCAGAAGGGGCAATAAAGAGGTTTCTATGGCTGATTTTGTAATGGCCTGCAACGAGGAAATGAGAGGGAATTTTGACGAAAAGGCAAAGGTAAAGATAGGTTTTTAGTCATTGTAAACGTATAGACTTATAAATAAATAGGGGAGGTCTCTATAGAGTATTCTATAAAGAGCCTCCCCTCTTTCTATGAGACAGCGGCCCCGGCTATCTCAGGAAAGACTGTTAAAAAAACAGATTACATAGATAAAACTGTTTTAAATCTGTGTAATCGTATTTCAAAATCTATGTAATCGTTTTCACTTTTACATGCCAAACTTATGCGCCCTTTCTGTTGAAAATATGCCTGACGGTTTTTCCGCCGGAAATTCTGTTATCTTTTCAAAAGTAACCGGATTATAAACCACCACCTTGTATTCATCCATCAACGATATATAAACCGCATCGCCTTTTGGCGTAAACTGGGGATGGGTTGCGCCTTTACCCGGCGAAAAGGTTTTTACAACCTCAAGGGTTTTAAGGTCTATAACCTGAATTGTGTCTCCGTTCTTTCCGACCAAATCAACCCACACATATCTTCCATCAGGGCCTGCAACTGTATAGAGCGCAGTGCCAACCAGAGGCACTTCCTTTATTATGCTCCAATCCCTTATATTGTAAACCAATGCCACCTCTCTCTTAATAGCAGGAATCACTGCGTAATCGCCTGCAATAGCCCATCCTTTTAGATGCGGTATCTTCCACAAAGGGACAATATCTTCTCCTGTCCCCCTCGCATCTTTCGTCTTTATAGTTGAAATCCTTTTAACCTCTGTCATATCCCAAATATCCAGAAGTCCAACCCAATTGGAGTTTAAAAGGCCTGAGATATAATATCTGCCGTCAGGGGTTATAAGCCCGTCATAGGGAGTTTCGCCAATATCCCAGAATTTCTTTGTTACTGGAAAATCCTTTTTGCCTGCATCTACAACCCATATTCCGTCATTATCCATCATTGAAAATACAAGGAGATTTCCAGGCGCATCCACCAGGCCGACAACCCTTGCCGCTATTTTTTTGCCGTCAGGATACTCTCTCTCTGCCGGAATTATCTTTACTGTTTCCAATGTCTCCGCATCAAGTATTCTGACCTCGCCCGGCACATAGTTGCTTAGGGCGACATATTTGCCGTCCTGAGTCATTACGCCGCCTACAGAGTCATCCCCTGCCCTCACCTTTTTCACAAGTTTTAATTTCAACAGGTCTATCTTGCTTACGGATGCATCCCTGCCTATCACATAGGCGAACCTTGCATCCTTTGAAAACTTGACGGTAGCATGTATGAGATTGCCAAGATTCGAAATCCGGCCTAATAATTTATGCCTTGAAGAATCAATAACAATCACACTTCCTGCCTCTCTTTCAACAATCACCATTAAAGAGGCAGTGCCGTAAGCATCCTTGTCTGCGGCAAATGCTATGGCCTTTGAGAATATTAAAAGGCTAAAACATGCAAATAAAATTGTAGCTGCCCATTTATGGGCGTATCCACGCTTAAAGCCTGCGGGGACAGGTTTAAAAACGCCGATAAATCGGCAACTACCTTGAATATTTTTTTTATACAATTTCTGCATATCGTTTCTCTTCTCCTATTGCCTCTTGCCCATTGCCTATTGCCTGCCTCTTTATCCCTATTTCCTCGTCTGCCAAATAGCAAGCAGGGTCTTCTGCCCATACATCTCCATATATTGCCTCTGCCCTCACCCTATAGTTTCCACCGCATATATCAAGATATGAACAGTGGCCGCACCTGCCCCTTACAGACTCTTTTTTATTCTTAAGCCCGCACATGACAGGGTCTTTTGTGTCTGTCCATATCTGGCTAAAGGTTTTCTCTTTCACATTGCCAAATGAGTAGCGGCTCCAAAACTGGTCTGCATGCACATTGCCTATATTATCAATACAGCCAATGGCAGTGCCTGAGCTGTTCCCTCCCCTCATCTTTAAAAGCTTGTAAATCTTTTCAGCCTTTGCTTCATCTTCTCTCTTTACTTTGAGATAAAGATAAACTCCATCTGCATCGTTATTGCCTGTAAGCACATCCTTCTCTAATCCCTTTTGATGAAATTCAATTGCCTTTTCAAATATGAAATCCAATGCCTTCCTTGTCTCTTCATGGCTTAAATCATCCTTTTTAATTTTATTTCCACGACCTGCATATACAAGATGTGATATATAAACCCTGGGGATGTTTTCCGCCTCTGCCAAATCAAATATGGCCGGAAGCTGAGGCAGTGTCCTCTTATTCAGGGTAAGACGCAGGCCTGTCCTCACACCCGCGTCTCTGCTGTTTCGTATGCCTTCTAATGCCATATTATAAGCGCCAATCATACCCCTGAACCTGTCATTAAATTCACCAATGCCGTCTATACTCACACCAACATAGGCAAAGTTTGCATCCTTAATCGCCTTTGCAGTTGCCTTGTCTATCAAAACACCATTTGTGGATAGCGCGCACCTTATGCCCTTTGAGCCTGCATAGTTTGCAATTTCAAATATATCATTTCTCAAAAGCGGGTCGCCGCCTGAAAAGATTATAACAGGCGCCCCAAAACCAGCCAGGTCGTCTATTACCTGCTTTGCCTCTTCGGTCATCAATTCACCCTGATAATCCTGATTGAGTGAATCGGAGTAACAGTGAATACACCTCAAGTTGCATCTCTTGGTAATATTCCAGACAACGATGGGTCTCTTGACTTCTGAAAACTGGAGAAGCCTTGGAGATACGCCGTGACCGTGCCCTTTACCGGCAACACCTCTCTCCGTCGTCATGGTTTCGCATAAAAGTTTTGTAACGCCCAGCATAGATAAACCTCGTTTTTTGATTTACGATTTACGATTTTAAATTCGACAATCGAAAATCGACAATCGACTATTTACCCCTTGCCTATAGCCCATCGCCTCTTGCCTGTATCTTTGGATATGTTTTGTTCAACGCATTATATTTGCCGGCAGGTTTCCTGAGCGGTATTCTCATTATCTCAGTCAGGGTAACCGCATCATAGATTACAAGGGATCCTTCTTCCTCATAAATGCTGGCCATTGCATATCTTCCGTCCTTTGTGAATTCAATGTGCATAGCCTTTTTACCCTTTGATGGAACAAGCGTTTTTACAACCTGAAGTGCGGCTTTGTCTATAATCTGGATTGCATCTGTATTTGTATCAACCCAGATAAACGGCGTATTCTGATGCGTCCTTACAAAAAAACCTGCCCCATTAAGACTAATCTCCTTAACTACCTTCCCGCTATTCAAATCCAGAATAGTTAAAACAGGCCTCTTCAGGTGATTTATAGCGGTGTAAAGCACACCCTTGTCAACCCCGTTAGAAGCTTTCTCAATCGGAGACAAGTTTGTATTGAGAGTAGACTGCTTATCAATAGGCGAGCTTCTAACGGGGTCAACCCAGTATGTGGCTGAGGCAAGGTGCGGCATACCGTCTGTTTCAAAGTTGTTTACAACCCTTCTTTGTTTTAAACTGTAAATATAAATTCTGGTCCCTTTTCTTGAAGAGCCGATAATAATGTCTTCAAATGGATTTATTGATATATCTTCAAATGGCTCAGGCAGGGCAAGACTTTCTATTTCAAAACCCTTTGTATAATTTATGAGCCATAGATTTGGCACATCCCTAAAAGCGCATACAAACTTTTTTTCTGAAATCAGAGTGTATATCCCTCCTATCTTTCCTGAGGTTTCTAAAACATAAGTTGGGGTTAATTCATCATTTAAAAATACAATATTACTGGGCAAGTAGTTGGCTGCAGCCACCCATTTATCATCATCAGAGATGGCTATGTTTCTCGTATTTATGCCAGTTTTTACGCTTCCAATTTTTTTCAATGTATAAAGGTCGTATTTTGTTATTACGCCGTCCCTTGTCGGGGCATATATGTAACGGAGCGAATAAGAGAATTTAGGTCCGCCGTGAATGGCCCCTGCCTGAAATTTATCTAATGATTTAAAATTATTGCCATCCATAACTGTTATGCTTCTGCTGCTTTCTACAACCAGTGTGATATTTTCATAGTCAAGATTGGATATTGGTTTTTGATGCGCAGGTTCTGTAAAAACCTCTCTGCTTTTTACAATATCTTCCTTTGTCCATCTGGCATTGCTCAGAGGCAGGGTTATGTAAGATATGATTTTATCAATATCGCCGTCTGCCAAAAGTTCTTTAAACGGCGGCATCTGGCTTGCCGGAAGACCCTCTTTTATAATCTTTGCAAGCTCCTCATTTTTATATGCCTTCAAGGTTTCCGGTATTAAGGCCGGGGCCTTTAGGCCATATCTTTCAACATGGTGGCAGGATGCGCAGTGTTTCATATAAAGTCCTTTGCCATCATCAGCCATTGCAAGACCGGTTGTAAAGATTATAAATGCAGCAATAAGAGTAAAATTTTTCTTCATGGGTCCCTGTTAGCTAAACCACAGACTACAGACTATAGAAACTTCAGTCTGTAGTCTGCAATCTGTAGTCTGTATTTACAGCCTGTTGCCGCAGAGATAACCCAACTTTTTGCATACATCCTTAAAACCGACATGGCATTTAGCGCAGGTTTGTGGGTTTAATGGATGGCCTGCATCTTTTGATGCAATTGATTTGCCGTCTTTAATGGCAACGACATCGTAAATCGGCTGGCCGTCTTTATGGTCGGTTGTAAATGCAGCGCCAATCTTTTTAAACACAAGAACAGCGGTTTTACCGTCAGGATATTTGCTGCCCTTCTTCTTGTAGATATCGTGCACTTTCGGATTGACATAGCCTACATATCCGCCTGGCTTTACACCGCAGTAGATATCCACCGTAGCCTGTAATATGTCATCCCCGCCTGCGCCGAGCACATTCACACCGCAGTCAGGAAATATATCCAGGGATATTGTCTTTGTCCATTTGTCCCAGTAATTTGAGGGCGCCTTTTCTGCAGAAGCTGCTGCCTTTGCTCCCTTTTTTTCTGCCGCAAAACTACCGCCGGTCATTACTGCTAAAATCATTACCGCTGCTAATGCTGATAAAAATATCCTTTTCATGTTTTCTCCTTTGTTTGATTTATTGGATGTGTGGTTTGTGGGACGCGATTTTTTCCACATCCCACTTCCCACATCCCATATCCTAATTTTTAGTAAGTATCCGTCATTGTATTATAGACATTAAAATGGCCTGTAGGCGTTACAAGCCAATCTCCCTTAATCCTTGATTTCTCTTTCAGGGTCTTATCATCAAAGATTACAATCTCTCCCGCCTTATCCCACACAGCAACCCATACCTCATTGCCTGCCTTGTTGTATTCAAGATGCACAACCCTGCCATGGTCAGCGACCTGCCAGCACTGCGCCTTTTCGCCAGGGGCGTTTTTGTCAAAGACACAGAGGCTCCTCTTTATCTTGTCATCAGGATTTAAGGTATGGTCAACCCACACATGCTTTGCCTTTGGGTGAGTCTTTACAAACAGACCGCCGCCGCCAAGTGTTTCTACCTTTCTTACAACCTTCCACGCATTTTTAGCATGACCTTTTGGATCACTGCCCCACGCAGCAACCAGACCTTCTCCGAGATGCGGCGTAGCCGTAACCGGGCCAAATTCAGGGTCTGTCCAGTTTGCGCCCCTGCCAGGATGTGGTTTATTGCCTGTCTCTATCTGGGCAATCTGCTTCTTTGTCTCGCTGTCCACAATTACCATCTTGTTTCTCATGTTGGCTGCCATCTGGATATATCTCTTGCTTGCATCCCACCCGCCATCGTGCAGAAATCTTTCGGTCTCTACCTGTGTAATCTTGAGGTTCTTTATATCAGAATAGTCAATGGCCCATATATAACCGGCCTCTTTAATATTGATTATCCACTCAGGCTCTTTATGCGCAGAAATAATTGCGGCAACCCTCGCCTCAGCTATATATTCGTTTGTATCGTATGAATAAGACCTGGTGCTTACTACTTTTTTAGGCTCCAGGGTCTGACCGTCAATGACCACAAAATGAGGCGGCCAGTAGCATCCAACTATAGCCAGCTTATCTTCAAAATTCCCCTTTTTACCTTTATATTTGCTGGAGTCTATACTTCTCGCATCATAGCATGTCTTTACCTCTGCCACCTTGTCAGGTTTTGCCATCCATAAATCAATCATGGTTGACTTGCCGTCCCTTCCTATGGAATAAAAGTATCTGCCTGACGCAGAGGAACGGAGTATGTGCACCGCAAAACCTGTATCTACAACACTTACAAGCTCCTTGGTATCTCCATCAAGTATAGCCACCTTGCCAGCGTCTCTCAGGACAATGCCGAAAAAATTCTGCCAATTTCTGCTATGCTCAGGTTTTTTTGGTCTTTGAGCCTCCGGGACTATAAGCCTCCATGTCTCCTTCATCTCTGCCAGTGAAAATTCTGGCGGGGCAGGAGGCGCCTGTTGGAGGAAGTTCGCTATAAGCTCTATATCCTCAGCAGAAAAGTCACTGCCGAAGCTCGGCATACCGCCGCCGGTTCCATTAGTAACAAATGCCTTTATTATGTTTGTGTCGTAATTCTTCTGTTTTAGATTTACATCGGTAATATTAGGTCCTGTAGCGCCTTTTCTTAATGTTCCATGACATCCGGCACACCTGTTAAAATACAGGCCTTTTGCCTTCATAAGCTCCTCAGGTGTTAAGTCTGGGTTTGCCTGAGCATTGTAAGCTGCGCCTATTATCATAAGAGCAGACAAGACTACTGACATTACCACTTTCTCAATTGCCGCCATTACTCTTTTCTTGTATTGAACTAACATCTGTTTAACCTCCTTATTGTGATTTGAGATTTACGATTTCAGATTGAGGAATTTAAAATCTTAAATCGTAATTCGTAAATCGTAAATGAAAATAATTATTTCACCTCCTTCTTTTATATTTAACCCCGTTAGAAACTTTTCCTCCCACAGACAAGTCCTTGTTGGAAGCAAACAGTTTTTTTATAGGCTAGCTTCTAACGGGGTTTAACCCTTTCTTAACAACCTTCGCCTTATCTCATGAACAAGATAATCCTCACCCATAAGATGCTTTATCCTCCATGCCGCCTTATAGGTAATATGCAGTTCTTTTTTAATACCCATGGCTGACGAGCCGTTTGCCCCAAGGATGATAGCGTCAAACCACTTGCTGAGAGGCAGCCTGCTGCCGTGAAACAGGGTCATTGATGTATCGGAAAAGGTATATCTACACCCGGAGCAGTAATAACGTTTATGTTCCGGAAAGGTTCTCATCTGCCCAACCCCTATAATATGCTCTCCATCACATCTGGGGCATTTCACCCCGCTGGGCCACCGAAGCCTTCTCAAAAGCCCTACACATTTATTTTCTGCAGAGTAATGTGCCTTTCTCTTCATAAAGGGGATAATAATTGCGCTGTTATTTGTTATTCATTAAGAAGCAATAATCATGCCATCCCCTTGGTGAAGCAGATGTAATAAAAAAATATTAGATATTTCTTGACAATAGCGCTTGTATTTGAAAAATGTGAATATCTTACCGTCCATCAAAAACGGCGCAAATCAGCCATTTTGGCGGCATACCGCCGCCAATTTATTTTGTTGCCAAGTAAATTAAGTAAGCACCATTTATGTGTTAAGGGGAGAAAAAGCAGGTGATCGCACGGAAAATTGGCTGTTTCAGATTTAAGCCTTAAAAACCTAAAACATGATATTTATCACATTATCAGGTATGCCTTTGATGTAAAATTACAATGTAAACAATTTTAAATAACCTGAAAGGAGGTGAATACAAATGCAAACAATCAAGAAAATAACAAGCCTTTTTTTATTTGTTGCGATAGCGCTGGCTGCTGCTGCAACAACATTTGCTGCTGACGCAAAAAAAATAAAAGGGCAAATGCTATCAATGGATTCTCAGCAGAATAGCATAATAGTGAATGTTGAGGTTCTTGGATTAGCCGGCCAGGAGAAAAAGGCAGTAAACTTCGCCCTTGACAGTAATGTTAAATGGACGGTATGCCTCTCCGGGCAGTGTGTGGAAAAGGAAAGAGTTGAAGGGTTCAATCTGGCAAATGAATATGCAGCTTTTGAAGCGTATGGCATTACGCCCAAAGGCAGCAACACAACCCTTATCCAATCAGAGAATACAATTACCAGCGTTAAAGTTAATCTTTAATCAAATGGATAGGGAAGGGGCCGCCCTACGGCTCCTTCCCTATTGCCTTCAATTCAAAATATAGTCGGCGACATAAATTTGTAGTCTGCCGATTTATCGGCTATTTTAAAATACGCCCATGGGGCGCCCAACAGAAGGTTGGGTCGGGCAAACCACATCTACTTATTTTGTCCTCCACTATAGTTCAGCAGTCCATTCAAGATATTCATCCTTTCTTCTATAGATGAATATCCCTCCATTCCATTTTGGCCCATTACCTGACGCAATTTGGCTAACACCTTAAGAGAGGCTGCAGAGTCATAACCAAGAGCCTTCATAACACCCAGCCCATAGGCATCAGCATCCATCTCTTTTTTAAGTTTATCTGCTTTTAATTTATCAGGGTTGGATATATTCTTTGAAATACCCAGGATATCTTGCTCGTCTTTATAATGCCCTTTTATAACATGCGCCCATTCATGGCCTATTATAAAAACCATTTCCGCATCATCTTCAAAAAATCTCATCAGACCACTGGTTATAACTATATATCCCATTGGGTGAAGGTATGCATCTGGTTTAATGGAGTTTTCTACTACAATTTTAATATTCTGGCCTGTCAATTGTTCCAGCTTGCCTGCAATTGTCCGTACTTTTGTTATATCCATGCCAAAAACAGGTGTAAACCCAACCGAGAGGCCCGCAAATAGAATTATGCATAGCACCAACGTCTTAAAACACCTTTGGGATAGATATATCAACACACTAAGGGTCATACCCTTTATGCTCGCAACAAGTGTGCCAAATAGTACCAGACTACAGACCGCAGATATAAGAACTAATTAAATCAAGTAGATGCAGAAAATAGTCGGAGAATTCTTATATTTTCAGTCTATGGTTTTGAGTCTGATTTTATAAGGAAATCGGCGGGAAAACCGATATGTGGCGGAAAACCACCACTAAAATAATTGAAGAACCCAACCTGTAAATGGCGGGAATTCTACTCGGCAAGGAATTTTAATCGGTGTAATCTTATTTATCTGTGTAATCCGAGGTTGTCGGGTTTTTCAACAAGCTCTTATTAATTGCCTGTCATTGTTTTTATTCTTTCGGTCAAAGATTCCCTCCATCCTGGATTTAGCTCCAGCGCCTTTTTGTAAAATTTAATTGCCTCTTCCCTCATACCTTTTTTTTCATATGAGATGCCAAGAAGCAAGTATGCCTCTACGTTCTCACTTTCTATGGAAAGCGCTTTATTTGCAATAATAATGACACTGTCTGTTTCCCCCTGTTTTGCCAGTAGAGATGCAAGCATAATCATAGGTTCAGGATTTAATGGTTCAAGATTTACAGCAATTTGCAGCTCACTTACTGCCTCGACCATGAAACCGTTTTGACTGTATGCATTTCCAAGGTGCATATGAAACCGCCAGTATTTTGGCTTAAGATTAACAGCCTCCCTGTAGTATTTTATTGCCGACAAAACATCCCCCTTTTTTTCAAGGATCAGGCCCGTATTATTATATCCAAACGGGTCGTTGGGGAAACGTTTTAAAAAATCATGATAAAGCATCTCCGCCATGTTGAGATTGCCGCTTTCCAGATAGGCAAACGCCCTGTTGCCAAGCGCTCTTATCTTGTTGGGAGATTTCCTTGCGGCATCCTCCCATAAGGTGATCCCGTTTTTCCATACAGAGTTTGTCTGTATGGTTATAACAATCATTATAAGGGGAATTATATAAGGGAGGAACCATATCTTTGAGGGGAGCAATTCCTTAATCTTCATAAGCAGATATGCCGAAACAAATGCAAAGCCTATAGACGGCAGATACAGGTGACGTTCTACGGCAACGTCCGCAATTGGAAAGATGCTTGAGGTTGGAATCAATGTGATGAAATACCAGAATATTCCAAATGAGACAACAGTAACCTCTCTCCTGAAACGGATGGCCATATAAACAATACATGCTATTACAAGAGATGCGGCTATTGTAGATATGTCAATAAATGATGTCTCTGCTGGTATGTCTGGATCTGCATTCGGTCCATTTACAGGAAAGAAAAGCCACTTAAGATAGTAGTATATTACGACATTTACCTCTGTCAGAAGGTATTGATACGGAGGAAGTATTTCACTGTAGCTAAATCTTGTGTCTACAGGAACAACGTTCTGTGACACAAGGTATCTTATCAGCGCGTACACTGGAAGCGCCATTAACCACAATAAGGGCAGCGTGATATTTCTTCTGTGTTTTGCAGTCATTAGAAAAAAAGGAAGCATTAGCACTATAAAAGGAACCGTTGCAGCTGTCTCCTTAGACCCCAATGCCATAAGAAAACTTAAAAACGCCCCTATATGAAAAAATACCATCTTGCTACCATTTCTTTCACTGCCTAATATAAAGAGAATAACGGAAAGGACATAGAAAATAGCGGCTAGCACGGCAGACCTGCTGGCTATATATGTGACAGAACCGGTTTGAACGGGATGCAGGGCAAATATCAAACCGGCAAGCAGCGCAAATGATACGGAATTCCCATGACCGCCCATTCGCTCAAATAAAAGTTTTGCAAGGAAATATACACTTATGCCTGCAATTATATGTAGCAACAGATTGACGAGGTGATAACCAAAGACATCAAAGCCTCCAAAGTGATAGTTAAGGGCAAAGGTAATCCTGAGAAGAGGTCTGTTCAACATATCTTTAAACATGGACGGGATATTTCCTATATCCCTGATTGCCCTGTCTTCGAAGATTGCATACCTGTCGTCAAAATGAAAGGAATTGGAGAATGTGTTGGAATAGGCTATTGCAGTCAGCAATATGATGACGGAGGTGGGAAATATAATTTCGCGCAGCAGGCTGTTTTTAGTCACTTTTTTTATAAGCCCCCTTCCAGTCCAATATCCTGATCCTGATTAGATCAGTCATCATCTGCAAGGAATGTGTGAGGGGGTTGACCTTAGATTCTTTTCTGTTCAGCCAGTGGATAGGAACCTCTTTTATCTTGTATCCAAATTTTCCGGCAATGTAGAGAACTTCCACATCAAAACCAAAGCCATTGATAGTCTGCCTTGGGAAAACCTTTCGGATGACCTCTTTTTTAAAACCTTTAAAACCGCACTGCGTGTCTTTTATCCCTTTCATAGCAATGGTCTGCACAAAGAGATTGAATGTCTTTCCCATAGTCTCTCTATACCATGGTTGATGGATTTGTATATCAGATTCTTTGAGCGCCCTTGAGCCTATGGCAATATCATAATCCTCCTGTAAACATTTAAGGAGTTTTTCAATCTCTTGTATAGGGGTGGAAAGGTCTGCATCGGTAAAAATGACATAATCGCCCCTTGCCTCAAGGCACCCTTCCCTCACAGAAAACCCCTTTCCCATATTGGCCTTTCTGTCAATAACCCTTACCTTATTGTTCTTCTTTGCAATTTCCACTGCCAACATGGCAGTTTTATCCTTGCACCCGTCGCACACAACAACTACTTCGTAGAAAAAACTTTTTTCCTCAAGATATTTAACTACCTCTTTCAAAGTATTCTCGATAACTGTTTCCTCATTATAGGCAGGTATAACTATGGAAAGATAAGGACCCACTATTGTTCTTGCTCTCCTTTGGGTAATTTCTGATGTCTCCTTTGTTCTAGCATCCTTCTGGCAATCTTTAAGTTGTGAAGGATATCAGCATCATCCGGGGCAATCTTCAGTGCATTCGCATAGTTCTTTATGGCTTCTTCAAAAAGACCCTTTCTGGCATATGTATTCCCAATGTTAGTAAAGGCATCCTTACGGTCCGATGGTCTGGTGAAGAGGTCTAATGCCTTCTTGTATGAAGCTATAGCTTCATCTACAAGCCCTTTATCATAATATATGAGTCCAAGATTGTAGTGAGCCATCGGACTGTACGGCGATTTTGTTGCTGTATCCGACCACAATATATATTCATCATGCCATACCGGGTTTCTCTTTATTGTTGCTGTTGTATAGAATACTATTGCTGCTAATGATATGAAAACGGCTAAAATGTTAAATGGTTTATAGGCATACCACAACTTTTGCAGCATGTAAGAAAAAAGCATGGCGAATCCTGCGGAAGGCAGATATAGATACCTTTCGGCAAAAGCTGTTGTCAAACCTGGCAAATAAAGGACAGGAAGAAGTGGCATTAATATCAATCCAAATGAGATACATACGGTCTGATTCTTTCTAAAAATGAACAGCAGGAAACCAATAACGATTACCGCCAAAAATGAGGCAAAGGCCTTTGGTTCAGTAATAGAGAAAGAGGTTTGCCAGACATAGAGGGCAGTAAGGTTCACAGGAAACAGGAGTTTGCTCATATACTGTATGAAAATTGGAGGTATATTGATAAACCACTGATATGGAGTTAGAGGAAAAGATGCAGATTCTGCTGTCATTGTACCTTTCGGCATGTATATTTTTACAGCAACATATATTATGATTGCTGTGATATAGGGAAGATATTGCCTCCAATTCCTGATAAAGGTTTTTCCCATTCTTGAATAATCATAAATAACTATAAACAACAACAAGGTCAGGCCTGTTTCCTTTGAAAGGATGGCTGGGAAAAAAGCTGCAATAGACAAAAGATAATAACCTATTTTTGCTGTTTTTTTATCATCGTTGCGATTGTTCAATTTTACATAAAAATAAAATGAAAGCATATAAAATAGGGTGAATGAAAGTTCTGGTATGCATGCTACCCATGCTACCGCCTCGGTATTTATAGGATGGGTGGCAAAGATTATGGCAGCCATAATGGCAGGCAACTGATTGCCGATGGTTGGAGATGTGAGATGAGAGATATGTGATGTGTGAGGGTTTACACTTGCCTCTTGTTCTTTGCCTCTAGCCCCTGCCGTATTGATGAATATAGATGCAATCAGGAATACCATAACACTGTTCATGCTATGAAAGATAATATTGACCAGATGCCATCCCCATGGTTTTAGACCAAAGACATGATATTCAGCCATATATATTAAATGCATAATTGGCCGGTAATAATTAAACTTGGAACTGTCGTCTGAAAAAGACCATACTGATGATAAAAATATATCGGGTATGTGGCGAATACCGGTAATCCACCTATTTTTCAGAACCTGGTCAGTGTCATCGAACACAAATCCATTCAAAAGGGTGTTGGCATACACCCCGAAAGAGACTACCAGGATAATGATTATGGCGATGGATTTTGAGTTGTAAAATTGTCTCATCTTAAATAGCTTTTTGATACTCAACAAAAGTTTATATGTCCCCTACCTCTGGATCTGTTTGAAATACAATGCCTTTTTCAAACCTTCCTGAGCCTCAGTGTCGTAAGGTTTAATCCGTAATGCCTCAGAGAATGCATTAATTGCCTTATCCATAAACCCCTTACGGCTGTAAAGAACCCCAAGGTGGGGCAGGGGTCAGACTTACTTAGGTGGGGCAGGGGTCAGACTTACTTAGGTGGGGCAGGGGTCAGACTTACTTATTGACAATTAGTTTTCCATTCAATAGCCCCATAACCTTCTCCATATCTTTCTGTAAATTAGCCCTTTCCTTTAAATGTCTTGTTATAACTACAGGGTCTTTTTGTATAAAATCCGCTATCTCCTTGTTTTTATATCCGTATTCTCCGGCAACCAGGCTTAAAACTGTTTTCGCTTTTGTCAAGGCTCTATCCTTGCCCGAACTGCGGATTTCTTTCAATGAAACCCCGTATGCTATCTCTATCACCCCCATGATAGTATTCAGGCTGTATTGCCAGGGTCTTTTACCACTATTTATATTGCCATTGCTTTTTTCTTTCACCTTTTCTATGAATTCTTCATCGCCCAATATACGCTGGTCAACAGTCCGGTATATCTCATCTCCGCCCATGCCTGCCCTTTCAGATATATACGCCCTAAAAAGCTTTCTGGCTGTTGTTTTATCCTCTGAAAACATCCTGAGAACATGGTCTGTATCTACGATGCCTGCCTGTTCTTGTCTTTGGACATAATGCCGGTAACTGCTCCACTCATATTCGTCAGGCCTCTCCACTATTTTCGCCCTTACAGGATTGTGATGGATATATTTTATCAGTACCAACAGGTATTCATCTCTATCACACAGGATTGCTTTATATCTTCCCTGAAAAAGATGCCCTGATGTTTTGTATTTCCTGTTAAAATACATGGTGTAGCTTTGGTTTATTCCTTGAAGTATCTTGGATAGCGGCGTTTGCGCGGTTTCTATTAGCAAATGCACATGGTTGCTCATAAGAATATAGGCGTAAACAAGAAAGTTGTATTTTTGTTTATAGCTTGACAAGATTTCCATGTATTTTTGAAAGTCATTCCGTTCTTTGAATGTCTTTTGCTGTTGGTTGCCGCGAGTAATGACATGATAGAACGCCCCATTAAATTCTATCCTTGGTTTCCTTGCCATAAGAGCAAAGTAACAAAAGACAATAATATTGTCAATAAGTAAGTCTGACCCCTGACCCAGTCCTCCCCATCTTCCTCCCTCCTCTACTTTACTATGTGTCTATATATCTCCTCTAATTCAATGGTTCCTCCGCCGCTTTGTTTTTCTCTCCAGGCTGCAGGACCGCTCTTTACACCGATAGCCGGTGCTGTTTCAACCTCGACAATAGCGCCTGTGGATGTCTGGATATACCCCTTGCTCTTCTTGCCAACAGCAACGCTAACGGTTGTAGGCATACCTTTGCCAAGGTCAGTTGAACGTAATACGGTCTCAAATGCGCCGCTTCCTGTCTCGCCTATGACAGATTTATAGTATGCAGTTCCGGTTTCATAGTAAAGGGCATACAGCTTGCTGTCGCCAAGCATGGTGCAGATATCGTTGTTTGGCGTAAAAGAGGTAAACAGGAGGATTCCGCCAATTACAACCCCTCTGGATATAACCCTTTCGCTTGGGGTGGCGGGATTATTTAAGTTTAAATACCAGCCGGAGGCTGCCCGCACTGCCGTAAGAAGTGAGCTATATGAACTGTAGGCAACAGTGCCTGACCCGCAGGCGCCGGTGCTTGAATCATAAATCTTACCGGCGTTAACATCTGCCCCGGATGTGCACACCGCTATAGCGCTGCTGTTAAATAGCGAGGAGAGTAAATACGGGTTTGCAGCAGCAGGGCATGGGGTCGCTCCGGTATTATTCTGCCAGCACGCATCCTTTATACCATAGAAGGTTTGCGGGTCAGAATTGACCTTATCGTCAGTGGATATAAATCTGCCGGTGCCGAAGAATACCCAGAAATTGTTGAAACGGTCTTTAGAAACAGACGGCGCGACAAGGACAGGCTTGCCGGTGTCAAACAGGGTTGACAGCGCCCAGTCAGCCGGCGCTGCGCTCTGATTGGTGTTTATCCTGAATACCTTTCCGCCTGTTGTTGATATCACGCTTCCCATATAGATAACATCGGTTGTAAAATCAAGGTCGCCGTCCACAATCGTAGGGTCGCCCATAAAGGTATTTGCATCAAGAAGTGTTCCGCCGTTGTTTATGCCCAAATTGGTAAATATAAAGGTCTTTGCCCCTGTCAGGATGTTTACAACATACATACTTGGCCTCTGCGTGCTTGTTCCGCCATAGCCCCGAGTGCCGGCCGGCGCATTATTATCAGGACCTGAGCCAACCACCATAAACCACTTTTCCGTGCCTGTGCCAGGGCATGTGCCGCCGCTGCATATATGCGCTATTCCGGGGTAGCTTGTGGTAAAACCAAGGTTGGCATCCGTAAACCTCCAAAGAAGCCTCGGCGGTTTTTCCGGATTTGTTATATCAAGGGCATAATAGGCAGACCTGAATGTCCTTGTTGTATCAGAGGTGCCTGCATTATAATCAAAATCTGCAGTAACATTCATTGCGCCGCCGCCATACTTCATACCCACGATAAGGATTGTCCCCCATCCACCCGGGTGGGATACACCGCTCTGGCCGTCAATGCAGTTTGCGCCTGTATCTGTATTCGTAGCATCGCAGAATATCCTCACATCAGTCGGCTTTGGCTTAAGGTCTGTATAGTAGACATGGGCATAGCTTGCGCTTGTCTGCCATTTGAGATGCGGCAGGTTATCGTAGGGCATAAATGCCCAAAGTTCGCTGCCCAGGCTAGCGCCCCATCCGTCAAAATCACTGTCAGCGCCATCACCGTCAGTATCAATACCGTCGCTGTTTGATGGGTTTTCTAAAAAGCGGCCATGCTCTATAGCTGAAGTGCCTGCTCTATCTCCCGGGATATATATGCCTGCATTAAAGGCGTGGAGCATGCCGTCATTTGCGCCGACATACACGATATGCCGTCTATTGTTATATTTTTTTCTGAAATCCGTATATGAGGCTATACCGTAGATTTGGTCGTACTGCTCCTTTGTGGGTCCAACGGTTGTGGGCGTTGAATAAATAATATCGCCCAACGTCCATACCCTTTCTCCTGATGAGCATCCTGATTCAGCAGAAGCCCCTGTTATCGGCAGACACCTGTTCCTGTAACCTGAAATATGAGAGCCCCTTATAAAGTTTATGATATTTACCGCCTCTGTCGAATCCAAGGCGCGGAGATAAGGCTGTAAAAGTGAGGCATTTGCAGATGCAAACAACATTGCCTCGCCTGCAGGGCTGCCAAAATCGCCGTTATCAACCGCGCCGTCATTGTCGCTGTCTATCCATGTGTAGATATTCCGTGTACCCTTATCCCTCATGGCAAGCTTTTCGCCTGCCTCCCATAGCGCCGCAACATCATCAATCAGCGCTGTTGTGGGCGAACCATCAGGCTGTCCATTCTCATCTGCATCAACATAAAGGTCTGTATTTACCTCATTGGTAGAGGTGTCAAGGCGCATCCTCAAGATTCTATCCTGCGAGTAGATGAGCGCGGCATCCTTTGCGCCTCCATTGGTATAATCATCCCTCAGGTTTCCATCCACATCCACAAAAAGCCCCCTGCAATAGCCAAGCCATGTCCTATTTGTAGCATCTGACATAATTTTTTCAGGGTAGAAATATGCCTGATAGAGGGCGCCCTCTCCCTCAGCAGAGGTGGCAAGAATGGAAACCGATGTCCCTGATGCGCTCCTCTTTAAAATACTCGCTATGGCGTTTGTGATGCTTGTTTCTAATTGATAACCATCATTGCCTTCAAAATATGTAATCGGGTCATCCTGACCATTGGATTCCACAGTTCCGTCGCCGTCGCTATCCCTGTAACACTCCCTCGGCTCTGTAGTACAATCTGGCTTATTATTGCCATTCATATCCTCAAAACCGCCGTATATTGCCGCATCCTTCAATAAAGTAGAATCCGTGCCAAACATAAATACAGAATAGAAGGTTATATTCTGAGCGCCTGGCAGACACTGCTGCCATGAGGTTGGGGTAGCAGTGCATGAGCCTGGACGGGCATCGCTTGTCCTTGCCCAGTATGCGACATCAATAAGATAGTCCCTCCCGTCTGATGAATATGTCTGTCCAATAGGTGTGCCTGCAAATCTGGGGTTTGGAAGCTCACCGTAACCTGAGCATGCCTTTATATTTGTAAGGGAGCATGCTGAGTACGGAGGAGATGTAGATGTTCCTGGAATGCTCGTATCCCGCGTTGATTCGCCGTCTGTAAGGAATAGGATAAAGGATTTAGCGCAAGGGGCATACTGGTCTGTAGCGCCGGGGTCTGAATAGTTGAAATAATAAGGGTCGTAGTTAATACCTGTCTGGTAGTCAGCAGGGGAATTACTATAATACGGCGCATCCTGTCTAAAGTATCTTGTCATCTCATAAAGGGTTTCTGCCAGGGGCGTCGATGTGGAGGGAACCTTATTATTAATAGAGGTAATCATGCTTGAGGAGGCGCTGAAATCAACATGGGTATCTACCTTTCCGCCATGGTTAGCGCTTTCAGGCTGATAATACGCCAACCCGAACCTGACATCACTGCTCAGGTTGTCTATAATCCCTGTTGCATTTATCATCCCCCGGTCAACTATGGTATTATAAGGCCCTCCAGAGGGGGCAGTAACAGAAACATCAAGATAGACCTGTGTCACACGGGGATATTTGGATGTATAGTTACCATCAGCCTTAACCCCAAAACCTTGTAAATTTCCTGAGGCGGCTGTCCCTTTAATCTCATTCCAGTTCCATGCCGCCCCTGTTGCAGGGTTGCTTGTCCATGCAAATGAATAGGCATCATAGTCGTCGTCTAAATTCACATAATTAGAGGCATAATCAGCACCATCTATCCTCAGCGCCCCTCGTATCTTTCTCGTGCTGTCGCTGTCTGTCTTTTTTGCCCTGACCTTTACTGTAACAGTAATAGCGCCGGCAGGTTCTGCCTGTGTGTAACTGTAACCCAATATAACAGGACTGGTGGTATTGTTATTCTGGATATAGGTTGAGTCTTCGTCTGATGAACTTTCATCAACCTTATCCCATGCAGTGACAGTTCCACCGGATGGATACTCGCTCCAGCCTGACGGGACAGAGATATCAGAATTGGGATATATATAAAATGTATTAGAACCGCCGCTAATAGGGCTTATCTCCAAATCATCGCCCTCCCTCTTAAAACGGTAATTCCCTGCGAATGGATATATGAGGCCCCCTGCGCTGGTATCATGGTCTTTCTGAAAATCCCAGTCGTCGTCGCAGGCAGTCTCGCCAGTGAGCTTTACAGTAACCGAACCGTTCCATGAACGCGGATTTGCCTTGCCGCCGATTAAGAGTTTTTTTGCCACTTCAACCCTGCGCATTGTTGCCCAATTCAGAAAACTTCCGTTGGCAATGGGGTTGGCAGTAGTGCCTGTGGTCATCGCATCTGTTGTTTCTTCCCACCTGTTATTGTTGGTATATTTATAATTCTTTGAGCCGTCAAAATACCCGTAGTATTGCCCATTGGCAAACTGGGATGCGTTATAAGACCCTGCATAAGCCTGGTCGCACATACTCCCTGAGTTATCAAGGACTATAAGGACATTGGGCTGAATAGCAGTTCCTATAAAAGGCGGGACAGAGGTATAGTCGCTATTGGTTTGCGCCAATGCCTGCGACCATGCAAACATGATTGCCAGACAGACGCCTTTAAAGATATTTTTATGGCCTTTCACTTTCATAATGTTCAGCCCTTTTATCTATGAACCTCATCAGGAAACTCCTTTATCCGTTTTATAACAAACCCATTTCTATCATATTTGTATTCAAAATATACTTTAGTTGGAGGGAAGATGCCATAAATGGCGCTCTTCTTTCCTTTCTTGTCAATGATTTTTACTGATGGGTCTATATTATATCCTTTTTTATCAATTATAACAGTCCCATCCTCTTCTATTGAGGTCAATGTTCCCCTACCCTTAATAATTTTAGAGGCTGCAAGCGCCTCGCTGCTTATTAAAAATATGCTTAAAATTACCATGCACACTAATAATAATTTGTTGTTTTTCATATTGAGTTTTCTCCTAAATCATCACTCTATTGTTCCTTGGCTATCTATTGAATAAAGCACACCAGCGCCGCCTCCTGCGGCGCCTACGCCAACACCTTCATACCCTGCGGCAAACTCAAGCGAACCGCCTGGCAGCGCATATGAATAGAGCCGGTCTATATCTACATTGACTGCAACCCCGTTGAGATTGGTGATGGATAAATCCGGCGGGGATGAATTTGGAGTATCAGTATTATAACTTGAACTACCTGTTATTTCATCGCCAAGAGATGGCGAATTGGTTGTATCGAGACTTGCAGTGGTTCCTGAACCTGATGTAAAATTAAAGGCAGTTGAAATGGCCGTGTTTGACGTTGTAAGCTGGCCAGATGCTAATGAATTTTCTATAATAGGAATGGCGAGGTCAATCCCTGCCTCTGCGCCCTCAAAGGCTGTTGAGACCCTCTTTAAATTCCCTGTTATCTGCATATCCACTGTTGTTGTATTTATGGCTATGACCCCTATAAGTGTAACAATGACCATAAGGAGGAGCATGGTGATAAGGATTGCGCCCCTTTCATTGTTTAGTAATTTCATAATAATCACCGCTTTCATCTTGAATCTTGAATCTTGAATCTTCCTATGCCCCTTGTCTTGGATTTCTGAGTTTTATCATCTTTGTAAGCGCCCTGCGTCTGTAGCCGTCAGTTACAGGCGCCTGCGCTGTGCCGCATGTTGTCGTATCAGCAGAACGGTCTTCCAGACATTGCCTTCTAAATGTTCCCCCTCTTGAATCTGTATTCCTTGTCTTTCCCACTATATTTGCCTTCACTGCTATTATGCTGGAAGGGTCTGTCGGGGCATTGAGGAAATCTGTAGCCGCATAACCAGCAGTTCCATCCGCAGTGTCATCTAACTTCCCATCCCTCGGACTTTCATCTATGCCATAGGCAAACTGGATGTCTTCTATGCCTGAAGCAAAGACTGTATTATTGCCAGCAAGGTCTTGCCTTGCAAGACATGGATTTGTTGCTGAGCATCCGGTTAGGGCGGTATTTATTGTATAGGTAATCGCCTGGATAATATAGACAGTGGTGCCGTCAGGGTAGTTTATGTCAAGGGCAGATGGAGTTTCTAATGTTAGTTTGGCAGATGTCCTCTCGGTTTGTGTGATAGAGAGTTCTATAAAAGTTGTGCCGTTAAGGCTTATATATTTTTTATCGGTATTATAAACATAAGAAGGCGAAGAGCCAAAAAAATTATTAGCGCTCTCAACACTATCAAGGCATATCTTACCCGTTCCGCTGTTATTACAATCAGTAGCAGCGCCTATAAGGAGCGTTCCTGCCTCAAATCCAATACCAACTACCGTTATTGTATCAGGCCCTGTTGAGCTGTTAGTAACGGTTATAGGAGATGTGAAAGTTTGACTGCCTATGGTAAGTGAAAAAGGCGGGTCAGGCAGGCCAAAACCAGCTAATCTTATATCCTTTGCAAGCATGTCAGTCGCCACCCGCACATTCTGCTGTACCTCAGAGACATCCTCCTGAACCTTATAAGACCAGCTGCTGGATGAAAATATAACATACCCTGCCATACCCACAATTGAAGCAACAACCATTGCAACTAAAAGTTCAACGAGGGAAAAGCCTTGTTGTTTAATTGCAAATTGCAAATTGCAAATTTTAGATTGCAAATTTTTATTTTTAATTTTTAATTTTTCATTTTTCATTTTTGCATTTTCCTTATGTCAGCCATGTCTCCATTATGGTAATAAACTGCACAGTTCTGGTTGAAACAGCGCCCCATGTAACTGTAACAGTAATTGTTGCTGTTTTGCTGATTGGAGAGTCTGCTGTCACCGCAACTTGCCCTCTTGCATTGGAAAGCCCTAAATTTACATCCTGCAGTCTTGACCGCCACTGGATACAGTCACCGAGGGCCGGATCATTTTGGGCAGTCAAACCGGCGCAAGTGGTGGAGGTGCCGCCGTTAGTGTCAAGGCCATTATAAATAGCAGGCGCAGCGCCTGCATTCAGCCTTATCCTGTCAACCATTTCCTCTGCAAGTTGGATTGCAATGGTTCCTTCACTTGCAGAGGCATTGCCTCTTATTGCAATAGTCTGCATACCTGCCACAGCCAAAAGGCCTATAGATACAACGACAATTGCTATAAGAACTTCAAGAAGGGTAAAGCCTTTATTGTTTATCACTTTATTGTTTACCGTATTAATATTATCTCCTTCTTATGAACAGGTTGATGCATTAACAATCCTTATGTTGCCAGTGCTGCTATTAAGACAGAGTGATTGTGTCCTTGACCCCTTGGAAATTATTATCCTGCCGCTTGTCGCCGTGCCATTAGGATTAAATTCTACCCTGTTGCTGCTGACATTTGATGAATCGCCTGTAACTCCGGAATGCTCATTATTGATATCTACTGTCTTAACGATAGTATCATTAGGTGTGGCGCAACCTGTGCTGAAACCATCCATTGCATTGTTGGTTGTATTAACCTCACTTTTAACACAATAGGTCGTGGCGCTTGCGCTTGTAAACTCCACTGCCCACTGCTTCCCTTCTTTTATTGCCCTTAATCTCGCCATCTGCATATCTGAATAAACAAGTCTTCCAGCACCTCTTACCTTGTAACCATCCATCATATCAGGAATGTATAATATCGCTATTGCCGATAATGTGGCTAATATGGCAATGGTTATAAGCAACTCTATCAATGAAAATCCCTTTTCATATTTCATCTAAAATTTGACACCTCTTCCATTATATCCGAAAGCGACATGGAAAACATTATACTTCCTGACCCTTGCTTAAAGTCTGCAGGGACAGGCCCCTGACTCTCCTTTAGCGCATCCATATACCCATTATGTACCAATCTATAATAGCATCTCCAAAAAAAAGAGAGACCACTGCGCCAACGGCAAGAAAAGGGCCAAAAGGTATGGCATATTTAGTATCCTTGCCTTTTGCCAGCATCAATGCAGAACCGACAACAGCGCCGATAAAGGAGCCTGTAAATATGGTTATGATAACACCCTTCCATCCCAGAAATGCGCCTATCATTGCGAGCATTTTTATATCTCCACCGCCCATACCCTCTCTGCCTGTAACAAGTTGATAACCAGCTGCCACGAGCAAGAGGCTTCCGCCGCCAACCAATATGCCAATCATGGAATTTAATATGCCGTACGGCAAAAAATACGAAGCTAAAAAACCAACGGCAATGCCGGGAAGAGTTATCACATCCGGTATTATCTGATATCGCAGGTCTATAAAGGTTATTACAATGAGGCTTGATACAAAGACAAAGTAGATTGGGATCTCTATTGAAAGACCAAATGCCTTAAATAATATCACGGAAAAAAAACCTGTTAAAAATTCTACCAAAGGATAGCGCTGTGAGATTGGATTTTTACAATTGCGGCATCTGCCTAGAAGAATAATATAGCTTATAATTGGAATATTATCGTAGAAGGCAATTTGCTTATTGCAATTTGGACATGATGATGGAGGGAATATAATTGATTTGTCTTCTGGAATACGATAAATGCAGACATTCAAGAAACTGCCAACAATAGAGCCGAAGATAAAGCTGAAGATATACATCAGGCTATTTGTCATTTTTAGCTGTAGTTGCCCGACCCAACCTTCTGTTGAGCGCCCCATGGGCGCTTTTGAAAACGCCGATGAATCGGCAGCTACAAATCACATCTTCTCCGGCACATAGACCTTTCGTTTTTCTTCTACAAGGATCAGCATGTCTGCCGCAATCTTGATAGCCTCCTTGGAATCTTTGTTGGAAATAAGCTCTGCCGGTATGCCGCCAGGAAGAGTGTCAGGATAACGGGTTGTTTTATAATAGATGTCCAGCCTGCTGCTGTTTTCAAGAACTGTTTTAAAATCTTCATCATAGGTCAGGCATCTTTCAAGAAGCTCGCTCACGGATCTGGTTTCCTTTGCATCTTCCTTATTCATAAAGAGAAATGCCCTTAACATCTTTGCCGCTGACTGCTGCGCCCAGAAACATGCCTGTGCATAAAAGCCGCCCTGCTGACACCAATCTGCAGCCCTCATATCATTCTCCGCCTGCCTGAACCACCTGTCTGCTTCTTTTGCCAAGCCTTCCATAAAACCTCCGGTTTGCAGCCTGCCGATTTATCGGCGTTCTTAAACACACCCATAAATGGGCAACTACGTTCTGTACGCTGCATTTATCCTAACATATTCATACGACAGATCGCTTGCCCAGACAGTTGCAATCCCCCTGCCCATACCCAGTTCAATCCTTATACAAACCTCTTTTTGCTTCACAGCCTTTGCAGCCATCTTTTCTCTATCTTGCCCCTTGCATGCTGCCCCCTGCCCCTTCATTACAACAGGCACATTATTGAAATACACATTAATCTTTTCTTGTTTCATATCCGCGCCTGAACGGCCTATTGCCGCCATAATCCTTCCCCAATTTGCGTCTTCCCCGAAAAATGCCGTCTTCACAAGCGGCGAATTTGCAACAGTCTCAGCAATCTTTTTTGCGTCACTATCTGTCTTTGCGCCGCTCACATGAAGCTTCAACAGCTTTGTCGAGCCTTCGCCGTCCATGACAACCATCTTTGCAAGTTTCAAACAGGCTCTTTCCAACATCTCAGAAAAGGTTTTATAGTCTTTACTCCTGACTCCTGACTTCTGGCTCCTGACTTCTTTATTCCCGGCCTTTCCATTTGCAAGTATCAGCACAGTATCATTCGTAGATGTATCTCCGTCAACAGTAATGCAGTTAAACGAATTATCAACCGATAACTTCAACATCGCTTGCAAAGTCTTTTGTTCTATTGCAGCATCAGTTGCCAGAAACGCCAGCATAGTAGCCATGTCCGGGCATATCATGCCCGCGCCTTTGGCAATGCCTAAAACAGAAATCTCTTTTCCGCCGAGCCTGCATTTTTCAAACACAGCTTTAGGAAAGGCATCTGTGGTCATAATGGCATGAACCGCATCATTCCACCCTTTTGCTGAAAGAGACGAAACAAGTTTTGAGATCCCCTTTTCTATCTTGTCAATCGGAAGATTCTGTCCAATAACGCCTGTTGACGCAACCATGACAAAACCCTTTTTTATTCCAAGCACATCTTCAACTGTCGCAGCCATCCGCGCCGCATCTTCCATGCCTTTTTTGCCTGTGCAGGCATTTGCATTTCCGCTGTTTATAATTATTGCCTGACACAAACCTTTTTTGAGCCTCTGCATATCAAGCAAGACAGGCGCTGCCTTTACTTTATTTTTTGTAAACACGGCTGCTGCAACAGCAGCCGACTCCGAATATATCATGGCAAGGTCTTTATTGCCGTTCTTTCCCTGCTTAAAGCCTGCGGGGACATGCTTGATGCCACAGGCAATACCGGCAGCTTTAAAACCGGGGACAGAAAACCGTGAACCGGAGAAGCGGGAAAGCGGGGAAGCGGGGAATAAAGACTTTCCCTTTCTCCGATTCTCCCTATCTCCGCTTCTCCGTTTCATCATCTTGTTATCACTTTCCACAGCACTTCTTATATTTCTTCCCGCTCCCGCACGGACATGGTTCATTCCTGCCGACTTTTTCCGCAACATGCACGGGTTTTGGCTTTTCTTCCTGCCCCTTGTCCATTGCCCCCTGCTTAAAGCCTGCAGGGGCAGGCCTTTGCCACTGATTTTCTTCCCCTCTGCTCAACACAAAACTCTGCGGCCTTTTTACCGGCTCAAGGGTTGAGACTTGTTCTTCCCGCGCAATCTGAACCTTAAACAATCTCTCGCATACCTCTTGCTTCAGCCTGAATATCATGTCTTGAAAAAGATCAAACCCTTCTTTTTTATATTCCTGCAAAGGATTTTTCTGGCCGTAACCGCGAAGCCCTATGCCTTCTTTCAAATGGTCCATTGCAAGAAGATGGTCTTTCCAAAGTGTGTCCAATGTATGAAGCATTACAATCTTTTCAAGATGCTTAAATGACTCTGCGCCTATTGCTCCTAGCTTTTCCTGATATGTCTTCTTTGCCTCATCCGAAATAAGGCCTATCAAGGCATCCCGTGATTGGATCTCCTCAAACAGCTTATCATCAAGCTGCGCATCAAACTGTTTGTAAACAGCATCCTTTATTGCCTTAGTATCCCACTCATCAGGGTGTGTCTTTTCATCAACGTATGTAAATCCAGTCTCCTCAGCCATATCGTCAATAAAATCGGCTACCATGTCTTTCAGGCCTTCCTGCGCAAGGATCTGCCGTCTATATTTATAGACAACCACCCTCTGTTGATTCATTACATCATCATATTCAAGGAGGTGCTTCCTTATATCAAAGTTATGGGCCTCTACTTTTTTCTGGGCATTTTCTATTGCCTTGCTGACAAGGCCATGCTCAATAGGAACATCCTCTTCCATGCCAAGTCTGTCCATGATGGAAGAAATCCTGTCAGAACCAAATATGCGCAGCAGGTCATCTTCCATAGACAGATAAAACCTTGACGAACCAGGATCTCCCTGCCTCCCTGCGCGCCCGCGAAGCTGGTTGTCTATTCTGCGCGACTCGTGCCGCTCCGTGCCTATGATATGCAGACCGCCCAAATCAATAACCTGCTTTTTCTCATCTTCGCAAACCTTGCGAGCAACCTCTAACGCGGATTTATATTCCGCTGTGGTGTCGTCCTTTCCAGCCTTTTGCGCTGCCATTGACTCAGGGTTTCCGCCAAGTACAATATCTGTTCCCCTTCCAGCCATATTGGTTGAGAGTGTCACAGCGCCGACCCTGCCTGCCTGCGATATTATCTCCGCCTCTTTTTCATGGTGCTTTGCATTTAGAACATGATGTTTGACGCCGCGTTTTGACAGAAGAGTGGCAAGCCTTTCAGACTTTTCTATGGAAATCGTGCCGACTAATACCGGCCTCCCTTTTTCACTCCACTCCTCTATTTCTCTTATAACTGCATTAAACTTTTCCTTTTCAGTCTTATAAATCAAATCAGGGTTGTCATCTCTCCTCATTGGCTTGTTGGGAGGCATAATCATCACTTCAAGTTTATAAATTGAATGAAACTCGGCCGCCTCTGTGTCTGCTGTCCCTGTCATGCCTGCAAGTTTTTTATACATCCTGAAATAGTTCTGGAATGTAATCGTTGCAAGGGTTTGGTTTTCGTTTTCTATCTTTGCCTTTTCCTTTGCCTCAATTGCCTGATGAAGCCCGTCGCTCCAACGTCTTCCCGGCATGAGCCTTCCGGTGAACTCATCCACGATAATAACCTGGTCATCCTTCACAACATAGTCAACATCCAGGTGAAAGAGCACATGCGCCCTCAAACCCTGATTTACATGATGCAGTGTCTCAATCTGGCGCGGGTCATAGAGGTTTTCTATATTCAAAAGCCGCTCAACCTTTTCAACCCCTTCTTCGGTCAGAATAACCTGTCTTGCCTTTTCATCAACTGTAAAATGTGTATCTTTTGCAAGTCCGGGAATTATCCTGTCAATGGTATAATATTTATCCGTTGATTCCTCTGCAGGGCCTGATATGATAAGCGGCGTCCTTGCCTCATCTATGAGGATAGAGTCCACCTCGTCAACTATCGCAAAATTAAGCTCCCTCTGAACATACTCTTCAAGGGAGAACTTCATATTATCCCTGAGATAATCAAAACCATATTCATTGTTTGTGCCGTAGGTAATATCTGCCTGATACGCCTCTCTGCGGCTGCACGGCCTCAGATGAAAGAGCCGTTCATCCTTTGGCGAATAAGCCGGGTCATAGAGAAAAGAAGCATCGTGCTGTATGACTCCGACAGACAAACCGAGGCTGTGATAGAGCGGCCCCATCCACTGCGTGTCCCTTTTTGCCAGATAATCATTCACCGTAATAAGATGACAGCCTTTGCTCTCCAGCGCATTCAGATAAAGCAGCAATGTTGCCACAAGGGTTTTTCCCTCGCCGGTTTTCATCTCTGAAATCTTTCCCTGATGCAGAACAATCCCGCCCATGAGTTGGACATCAAAGTGCCTCATATTGAGTTTCCGCTTTGACATTTCTCTCACAACGGCAAATGCCTCAGGCAAAATATCGTCCAATGTTTCGCCGTTTTTAAGCCGCTCCTTGAATTTCGGCGTAAACGCCGCCAATTCAGCATCCGCCCGCTTCTGCATATCAGGTTCAAGGCTGTTGATTTTTTCAACGATGGGCTGAATCTTTTTCAGTTCCCTCTCATTTTTGCTTCCGAATATCTTTTTTAACGTTGTGCCTATCATGTGGTTAAAGTCTCCCTTTTATCTTTTGCCTTCAGGCTATAATTACTTTAAATAAACCGTTGGGTTGAAAAACCAACTCAACCGTCTAAAAGCCCATTGATGTTTCATAAGCAAAAACATCAATGGTTATAGTTTTCTTTGTCTTCCCTTCTCCATGAAGCAAACGTCTGATTCTTTCCGTTGTTTCACGGCTAAAGGTCATCTCGCCGCATCTTCCGCAAACCTTTGCAGGAATTTGTTCAACCAAAACATGCTTGCCTTCAATATCAAAAATTTCATCAACAACATCTTCTCTGAATTCCGCTGAATTACATACATGACATTTAAACATGGCTACATCCTCCTTCTTGAATAGTTATCAGTCCACTCAGTTTCGTCAGGCTCATAGAGCGTAATGATTTTTACCAATTCCGTATCAGCGTATGACGCCTGTACATGCAATGGTCTCCCGGATTTTGTAAAACCCAAAAGCAGGCAGCTCGGCGAATATTTATCATCAGGATAATCTTCAATACACTCCGCTTTTTCACCGGCTTCTCTTATCTCAATCTCGCTGATATTCCGTTCAATCGTTCGTTTAAAGGCATGTCTGGTAAAGTCAAACTCTCCTAAAGATAATTGTTTCAGTATGTCAACAGGTGTCTTCATTCAAGATGGCATTATTTGTCAGCAAACCCAACCTACTCACTGTATTTTTATAGCATACCATCTCTTGTCAATGCAACAGGAGAGTATTGGCCGGTTTTATCCGGGCGTATAGAAGCAGCATAACGGCTGAATGATTGAATTGTCTTTATGAGGAAAATTTGTTTACAGACGCGCAGGCATACACCCTGCTGAATGCTTGCTTTTTGCGGTGGGAGGGGTAGGTTGCGGCTCCGCAGCGCGAAACCCAACGATTCTACTCCTATCCCCCTCTATCTTTATTTTTCCGACCTCAATCTCCTTAAATCGGCAATGAAATTATGGAGCGAACCCCTGTATAGCCAAATCGTCCCTGCCAAGAAGTACAGGGCTGTTGATGCGTAGAAGTTTTCGCGCCGAAGCATCTGATTTCCCACGATTGTGTGATACAAAACATAAACTCCGTCTATTACGAACAGCGCCACAGCAACAGCGACTCCAATCCACAACGGCCAATATGAAGGACGGATCCTGATGTAATGCAGTATTACCCTTACGCTCCATGGCGCGCAAAGGTAGGTTAATCCGCCCATCAGCAGGCTTATCCCAACATCCCAGTCGGAGATGCCGTAATTGAGCGCGCCAAATAGCAGCCAAGCCATTCCAGCCGCAAGGCTTAAAACCTTCCACGGACGCGTCAGTTCGGCGATATAGCGTCTATCAGGCAACAGGTCTTGTGCCATAAGTGCCTCCACGCTCTAAATGAAACATCCATGAGCCCTTGGCTCACAATGGGGGATGAAAATTAACCCGGTTGTCATTCCCGAGTGCTTTTATCGGGAATCCATTGTTTTAAAAGGCTGGATTCCCGCTTGAGACATGCGGGAATGACAGAGAAGGAAGATTTTCGGAGCAAAACCGCGAGTGGAATCACCCATTCCATTTTTTTAGTATCAGTCCATAGTAAACCATTCGTTACGTTCAAAGCTGTAAACCTTGCGGCCAAACGGCGGCATTGTAACGTAAAACAGGACATGGTCTCCCGAAGTCGAGTTATAAAAGAATGCGTTGAACATGAGGGTATCCTTGGCTTTCGGCACGCGGTCTATGAAATCAGGCGTCAACTCCTCCAGCTTTTCTGGATATCGGTGGTGTTTTTCTTTGAAAGACTTGACGGCAACGATGAGTGTTTCCGCGCGTTTCTTGGCGATTTGGTTGTTACCGAATGTGTACGCTAATACCAGCATCGTTACTCTTATAATCGCCCCTTTTTAAATCTAAATCAGATCATCCAAACTGCGGGAGCCATGAACAACCCGGTGAATTTCAACTGTTTTGCCATAAACAATGTAGAACGCAAGATAGGATTCTACAACAAGGACGCTATAACCTGTGCTTTTGAGTTTGTCATCCCTTGGTATATGGCCAAGAAACGGATGAGTCATGAGAACGCCGATACGCCGGTCAAGTTTTTCGACAAATTTTGCGGCATTGGCTGGACTGTCGCCGGCAATCCAGTCTAAGATTGAGATAAGGTCATCAACCGCCGCCGGAAGATAACGAATGATGTATTTATTTGCCATGCAAACGTTGCCTGAGTTTTTTCATCACCTGATCATGGGTAAAACCCTTTTCCCCGGCAGCGGCCTGGGCTTGAGCTACGGCAAGCTTTCCGAAGAGTTCTACCCGCGCATTGAGTCTTTCGTAATGTTCTATGCTCATAACAACAAGGTCGCCCTCGCCGTTTGTGGTAAGATAGACAGGCTCGTTTTGCTCATGGCATAATGAAGCAATCTCTCTTGTTTGATTGCGCAGGCTTGAAATGGGCTTTATAATAGGCATGTTTACTCCTTTCGAATGGATTTATAAAAAGACGTTATCACCTACTTTTGATAAAATCAAGAGCATATTTGCGGCATATTTATGCGGCGAGTTAGTATATTTGGGTTCAATTTGCAAAATTGCTCTGCAAAATTACCTTGCAATTTTGCAACGACATTGATATATTTACCGCATGGAATATTTCAAGAGAGACATCCTGCCGATTATCGCTTCCCGTATGAAGCATGACCCGGTTATTGTGATTACCGGGGCGAGGCAGACCGGGAAAACAACCCTTTGCGAGTTTCAATTGCCGGAAGCCCTTGACCTGCCTTTTACATATATCTCCTTTGACGATCCTGACGAGCGTTACCGTTTCCAAAAAGCAGCGGTTTCCATCCTTGAAACAATTGAGACGCCCCTTGTAATCCTTGACGAAGTGCAAAAGATACCGTCTATTTTCGATCCGTTAAAGCTCGTGATAGACAGACATAGGAAGATAAAAGGCGGCATTCGCAAGACCTTCATCCTTACAGGCTCTTCTCAATTGCTCCTTCTGAAAAATATCAGAGAGACCCTTGCAGGCCGGGCAGCCCTGTGCCATATGTATCCGCTATCCCTTCATGAGTTGACCGGTGAAACCGGAACTCCTTTGTTGACTGAATTATGGCAGAAAAATAGGATGCCCGGCAGGTTGACAGAGGGCTTTTATACACTTTCATCGGACAGGATAAGGAATCTTGTCAGGGACAGGGATAAAAGCCTGGCATGGGGCGGCTATCCTCCTGTCTGGAGCAGGAAAGAACCTGCTGATAAGCTGAATTGGCTTAAAGACTATCGCAAGACCTATCTTGAGCGCGACATCTCAGATATAGGACAGGTGGCAGATATAGATATGTTTGCCGCCGTCCAGAAACTGCTTTGCAGCCGGACGGCAAATATCCTTTCCATTAGCGAGGTGGCAAGGGATGTTTCTCTTGCCGTAAATACGGTGAAGCGATACCTTAACCTCCTCAATATATCTTTCCAGTGTTTTCTGCTTCCTCCATACTTTGAGAATACAGGCAAGAGGCTTATCAAGAGCCCCAAGCTGTATTTTCCTGATGTGGGACTAAACAGGGCAATACTTGGGGATATTACGATAAATAAAGGGGCGTCTTATGAAACATGGGTTTTCTCAGAGTTCGTTAAATGGAAACAGCTTCAACCTGTAGAGCTGGAACTTTTCTTCTACCGGACAAGCGCCGGAAGGAAGATAGATTTTCTCATAGCCGGTGAAGGGCGCATTATCCCTGTTGAGGTCAAGGCTAATGACAAAGCAACATCCGCAGATGGGCGAAACATAGAAGCCTTTATTAAAGAACATAGGGGAAAAGCGAAAATGGGAATCATTGTATATCAAGGCAGAGAAATAGCAGAGGTCAGGAAAAATATATGGGCTGTGCCTGACTGGTATTTGTTTGGGGCAGAACACAACTGACAAAGGCAAGTTGTCCCCTTTACTTTCCCATGATAGACATGCTCTTTTGGAGCTACTCTTGCAGTCCTTGGCATATGTCAAAAATATTATCACATGCCGAATTTGTGAAATAAAGAGATCCGTCCCCTTTAGTTCCGTACATCAATTGGCGGCGAAAACAGCTATTTCAGCTCGCCTTCCCACTGGTATATCTTATCCTGTGCGGCGCGGGCATTGGGCGCATCGGGGACGAGCGTCAGATACCTCTTCATTTCCCTGATCGCATCGCCATAGCGGGATAGCTCGCCGAGGATGAGGGCGCGGTTAAAGCGTCCCTCAGGCCACCACGGGGCCATGTCCAGAGCCTTTTTATAGCGTTCAGCCGCGTTAGCAAACTCTTTTTTACTGAAGGCAAACTCCGCCTGAACCTTGAATTTGCGAGCTTCCTCAGGCAATGTTGGTTTGACTGTAGCTGCACGGTAGCTTCGTGCTGCCTCTGTAAATGCCGCCTCTTCAGCGGGGCTGCTTGGGTCTGTCACGGCACTTATAGTCTTTGCCTTTTCAAGGAGACTGACAATGGAGGTGTGACCACGTTTTTTAGCATAATATAACGGGGTATGGCCGTAGTAATCCTGCATATTTACGTCCGCGCCTTTGGAAATGAGAAGCACAGCGAGTTCCTTTCTTTGCATTCACGTCAGCGCCCTTTTCAATGAGGAGACGGGCGGCCTCAACATGCCCTTTCTCCAAGGCTTTCCCTAACGCCGTAAACCCTGTTGCCCCACCAAATTCGGTATTCTGTCCCTCGCGATTAACATCCACGCCTGCGGCTATTAGCCTCTCCATCTCTTTTATGTCGCCTCTCTCTGTAGCGCGCATGAGTGGCGTAGCGCACCCGGCGAAGAGTAGAGCCGTGGCAAAGAGAAGCAATAGAGAAATCTTAGTGAACCTTTAAAACTGTGGGGCACAGCCCACCCTGCTATCTTAAAAGCAGTTCAATGTTTTTCGCTTGGAATCACAACGTAGCCACCGCCAAATAACATATGATTTTCAAAATCTGTCTTTTCTATATACGCCGTATAGTTGGCATACTTTTTTAAGTTGGAATCCATAACGGAGTAGTAGACCTTGCCATTCTCCGCGCGATAAACACCCGTGACGGCAACCTCGTGATTGCCGATATTCACGAGGTTCTTTTTTTTGTCATAGGCATCAATAAAGACTGAGGTAATGACCGGTCTGCCCGTGCTTTCAATCGCCTTGGCAAAGTTTTTATCGGGAACCGCGATGACATTGCCCACTTTTTTGGCTATCAGTATCTCCTCGAAAATATTCAGCCCGCCGGTTCCGCCCTTGTCCTGAGAGGTGACGGCAAGATCAGGGTTTTTGCGAACTTCGCTGCGGGCGATAGCCAGACTTTTCAGGGTGGGTTCCAACTGAGCCTTCACTTGAGCCAAAGGCACTTGCGCGCCATTTGAGATGGCATGCAGGACACAATCTTCCGAGGTTTGCGGGCCAGTTCCCATATACGAAACATCTGCCTTGATATTCTTGGTTTTCCCCAAGGATTTTGACAATGTGTCGTAGTAAGGCTTCTGCAACGCGTCATTATTTATTGTGGCGTCGATTTCATGCGCAAGCTTTGACGCATTGCCCCACCCTTTTGGCATGGGACCTTGTCCTGTAACGAATGTGTCGAATGTGGCAAAAAAATCGTCAACCTGTTGCTTGGTCAGACCGCTTACCTTTAATTGATCCTCCAGAATTGATTTAATCTTTGCTTCTGCGTCATCCTTGGAGGAAGCGTTCTTCCAGAGGTCGCGGATGTATTGTTGTACCGCCGGATCATCCATATAACGCGGGTCGATCGACATAGCCCATTGATGCCTCATCAAAGCCTTGTTGGCATCGGCCAAGCTCGTGTCGCTTAAATCCACGACCGAAGTGTCAACGTGGATCGAGGTGGTCTGATCGTCTCCTATGATGGGTTTTAATTCCTTTTGCCCAAAGGCGCCGCTGGTTTCCCTGACCTGAAGGTCGTCGGTCATCAGGCTAAGCCCGGAGCCGGAATCGGCACCCATGAGGCCAAGCTGTGATGAGTCGCCGACGCCCATCATGTTGCCGAGGAGCCGGTTCTTCATCTCCTCGTGCCATTTGAGCGTCTCTTCCTCTTGGCGACGGCTTTCCTCTGCGGCCCGGGCTTGCTCTTCTACCGCTTGCCTGGCAGCCTCTTCCCTGTTTTTGCGTATCGAATCGGCTATCGCATTGCCAAGCGCCTGACCGAGAGCCTTGCCCAAGTCCCCTGACGACGTACTACCGCTTGATGAACTACCGCTTTTATTGCACGGCGAGCCTTGCGACTCCCATGTGTTGTAAGCAAGACTTGAAGGCAATCCGCACTCTTGTTTCTTTTGTGTCCACCACGCAGGCGCGCCTGCTATGGATGCGAGAGGAAAGGCAAAAAATAAAATAATAAACAATGCAATGATTCGTTTCATGGTAATACCTCCTTTTGCTGTCAGCCTCCTACTTGGATGTAAACCGCTCCCACTCGTAAATCTTATCCTGCGCCGCACGGGCGTTCGGTGCGTCTGTCACGAGTTGCAGGTAACGCTTCATCTCGCGTTGGGCCTCTGCGAAGCGGTTCAACTCGCCCAATATGAGCGCCCTGTTGAAGTGACCCTCGGGCCAACACGTGGCCGCCTTCGATGCGTTTGCGTAAAGCTCGGCGGCCTTGTCGAATTGTTTATCCTTAATCGCGGCCACTGCCCGCACCTTATAATTACGCGCCTCTTCCGGCAGCGTCGGTTTAACTGCCAATGCAAGGCATTTTTTGCCTCTGCCTCAAAGGCGGCTGCTTCCTTCGGGTCTTCAGGAGGCGAGGGAACAGCTACTTTCACCTTCCCGGTCATAACATCTTTTAAAAAACTTGCTACTTCTGTTTGGCCTTCACTTGCCGCCAAGTCCGAAGGCGTATAGCCGTATATGTTCCTCGCATTCACGTCCGAGCCTTTGACTATAAGAAACTCTGCGACTTCCTTTTTGCCATTCATTGCTGCAGAATGCAGGGGGGTCCAGTGATCTCTGTCCTTTTCATTCACGTTCGCACCTTTGGCAATGAGCAGTTCAGTTATGTCTTTACTTGTCGCCTGATACAGCGGCGTTCCGGCAATGTCATTCCTCGCATGCACGTCCGCACCTTTGGCAATGAGCAGTTCAGCTATGTCTTTACTTGTCGCCATATGCAGCGGGGTCCTGGCAGATTCATTCTTCGCATTCACATCCGCGCCCTCTTTGATAAGCCTTTCTACTTCGGCAAGGCTACCACTCTTTGCTGCTTCATGAAGCGGGCTAACAGTCGCACACCCTGAAAGATAGACAACAGCAATCGTTGATATGCACAAAAACATTGCCCTGCGTAATGCCTTAATCATGTCAACCCCCTTTATGTCCCTACTTACTATGTGGACAGTTTATTTGATTACTGTGCTACTATTTTGCCTCTAACCTCTCCCAGTCGTATATCTTATCTTGCGCCGCGCGGACGTTAGGGGCGTCTGGCACGAGTTGCAGGTAATGCTTCATCTCGCGAATGGCCTCTTCGTATTCGCCGGTCTCGCCAAGCACCAGCGCCCTGTTGAAGTGCCCGACGGACCACCACGGGACTATTTTCAGTGCCTCGGCATAAAAGTCAGCCGCATCGTAGAACTCCTTGTCGCGCACTGCACCCTCTGCCTGCACCTTGTATCTATTTGCCTCTTCAGGAATCGCAGCGTTTGACGCTGCCTTTTTGCGATAGTCTGCTATTGATGCCGAAAAGCGGGCATGTTCTTCGTCAGCATCTTTTTCCGCCTTTATTGCGTTCTGCTTGAGCACGTAAAGGGCGATAGGAATATTCGTATTAGCCGTATACGGAACCTTACATTGAGTTATGAATATTAATTCGTTTTTTAAGGAGATGGTGTATTTGTCAGGAATTCCAAATGCGTATGTATGGGTGATTTGGTCAAGCTCACCGATTTTAAAAACACGATTTTTGCCACTTTCGTTCAATATAATTAACGTAGTTGGTGCCACACTCACGCCCGTTAAATGATAGCTACGACCATCAACAAACACCTCCGCATTCTCTGGTAACTCTGTAGCAAGCACCTTGCGTGCCTCTTTGACGCTCATGTTTCCCATCGAGTTTATGTTGGGTATGTAAATTTTGGCGCCGCATGAAGCTACCAGCACGAGCATTGCGAAGCAGAAAATTGGTTTCAACCATCTTTTCACAGTTTTCATTTTCTTATTCTCCTTGATTTTAGTTCTGCGCCTGTCTGCCGTAGCACAGGCAGGCACGCAGACAGGAATGTTGTGGTTCAGGTTTGCAAACCTGAACCGGCAGAAACAAAAAAGGCAGACCGTGAAGTCTGCCTTTATAAACGAAATTTTTAAGATTTTTAAAAAAGAGATTATTGTTGAGTTGAGTTGAGTTGAGTTGAGTTGAGTTGAGTTGAGTTGAGTTGCAGGATTCGTACCATTTCAGAACTCCCTTGCAAACTATTCTCTTAACCATATACTGCCTGACTACAACAGACAGGGAAAAACTTCGTTGTCCTTGTTTTTTTAATGCAGTTTACCTATAAAGTCCTTTGCCGCCTTTAAATAGTCTTTGATAGCATCTGTGTTATAGATAAGCCCTCTGTAGTATCCTGCTATGTGCAGGGCGTCATAAAGCATCTCAAATTCCCGCAGCAATTTTCCATTATGCGCTGATACATGTTTCTGCAAGGCCTTTCTATACTCCTCTACCTTTTTAGGCAACTCCTTCTTTGTAAACCCTTTTTTAAGCAGCACTTCATTTATCGCCTCTAATACTCCCAGATAAGCAACACCGCAGGCTGTCTTTACATACTTAATATCCAGATAGGTATTGTCTTCAATAGGAGATTTACCCAATATCTCCTTTGCATTATCTAAATATCTTAAAGCCTCTCTTTTCATAAATTTCCTTTTTTTATGGGTAAATCATAATATTTTTTACTTTTCAAGCGAAAAACACCAAAAATTATGGACTGCTAAAACACTCCTTTCAACTCAACCTCAAGCCCCTGAAGGAATTTAGACCTTACGGTTCCTTGCTCTTTTGCCGAGCAAAGCTCCCTGTAAATGCCGTTCCCCGCTTCAGACGTGCGGGGACAAGCCTCAAGACACATAATTTCTATGGCCTTCTCCTCCGGAAAGACAAGCCAGTATTCTTTCACGCCAAACCTCTGATAAATCTCTCTCTTTCTTACCGAATCATTAAACGACGACGATGGAGAGATAATCTCGACAACAATGTCCGGGGCCCCCCATTATGGCTTGCTCCCCTATAATCCCGGCCTTTTCCTTGCTTATAAACAGGATGTCCGGCTGAACAACCACGTCATCGCTCAAAACCACATCAGTCGGGGCAAGAAAAACAGACCCAAGGTCGTTTCCTTTTACATATTTAACGAAAAGATATCCTATTTCCGAGGAAATCCTCTGATGAAAGGTATTTGGCGCAGGAACCATCATAATACGCCCCTCCATAACCTCATATCTCTTGTCATCGTTGATGGCAAAGTAATCAGCGTAAGTATACTGTTTTTTGTAATCAACCTGCGAAATAGTTGTTTGCATTCCCATCCTCATCTAAAAATCCCACCCCACCCCTTGATGGGAGGGGATTAGTGGTAACCCTGCAGCAAGACTACAGGGAATAATCAAGTTTATAACCTGTTCTTCCATATACCTCAATTTATAATGCCATGCTTTCAGGTGTCAAGCTAAAAATCGCCCTTCATTCCCCAAATAACCCTTCCAAAATCTTCAGACATTTATCTGTTGCGCCTTTGTTGGCAAGAACCACGCTGTAAGCCGCACTGCCAACCTTCTGGCTATATACATCATCCATGAGCAGCTGTTTCGCCTTCTCAAAAAATTCCTCTCCATTTTTTATTCGTATGCCGCCGCCGGCTGTTTCAAGCATATTTGCCATTCCAGTATAGCCTTTAAGGTAATTACCGTAAATTACAGGCTTCTTATAAAAGGCAGGCTCAAGTAGATTATGCCCGCCGATATCTACAAGGGTGCCGCCAACAAAGGCAATTGTTGCAATACTGTAAAAATTACAAAGCTCGCCAATGGTATCCAAAAGGATGACTTCTGATTTCGGATGAGAGACAATAGGTAAGAGGTAAGAGGCAAGACTTTTTTGGGCTTCTTGCTTCTTGCTTCTTGCTTCTTGCTTCTGACTTCTTATCACAGACCTTCTTGTAATAGAAAACCCCATTCCCTTTATAAGCCTTTCCACCTCATTAAACCTTTCCGGGTGTCTTGGCGCAATTATCACTCTTAAATTTGAAACCTCCTGCTTAAGTCTTTTAAAAACATCCAGTACAATCTCCTCCTCGCCTGCATGGGTGCTTCCTGCAATAATGATATCATCATAGCCTGTTATATTAAGCCCTCGCATAACAACATCCCTTTCAGAAGGGCTCCACTGAGCAGACTCTATATCAAATTTTATATTGCCTGTAGCAATAACCCTCGAAGGCTCTATTCCAAGGGCTATTGCCTTATCACCGTCCATTTTTGTTTGGCACAAAAAACATGATATATTGCCGAATATCCTTTTAAAGAAAAATCCAAACATTTTATACCGCTTAAAGGAGCGGTCAGATATGGTTCCGTTTATAACCAATGCAGGAATATTGCTTTTTTTCAGGACTTTGAGGATATTCGGCCATATCTCTTTCTCCACTACTATAAAAACTTTTGGTTTTATTCTTTTCACAACACTGTTAACAACCCAATGAAAGTCAAATGGAAAATAGATAAGGCTGTCAATCCATTGCGCCCCCTGCTTCATTGCAATTGCATTGCCGGTTGCCGTAACAGTGGAAAATATAATTTTTGCGTCTGGATATTTTTCTTTAAAATGTTTCAGCAGCAGCATACTCGCCTTTGTCTCTCCAACAGAAACCGCATGAAACCAAACTACTTTCTTGTCGTAAAGATTCTTAAGTTTCTCTTCGCCTATAAAACCAAACCTTTCAAGAACCCCCTTGCGATATTTCCCGGCAAAGGCCATCTTAAAAAGGAAATACGGCGCAAGCATTAAGAGAGAGATGTGAAGAAGGATGTCGTAGAAAAGATACATAAGAAAATTTCTAATTTCTAAATCCTAATTCCTAATAAAAACCAAATGTCAAATAAAAATCAAAACATTGTAGATTTAGTCATTGGACATTTCATCCTTGACAGATATTATTCCTGTCAAGGATTCATTGGAAATTAGACATTAGGATTTAAGAATTGCAGTCATATATTTTAACTTTGAAATAATCATCCGCCCTTTCTGTAATTTCTATAAGGCTTTTTTGCAAAATCAGCCTCTTTTGTTCCAATTCTTGTTCGGTTGACTCACGATTTACAACGATGGGGGCGCCGCATATAAATACGCCTTTGGAAAATGGATAAGGCATGATAAAACCATCCCAGCTTTTAAAAGTTTTTTTTTTGAAGCGCTGAAGGTCATGGGTATTATTGGAAGGCCTGTTAGCTTTGCTAAATGTATAATTCCAGTCTGTACATTAAATTTTGGGCCTTTTGGACCATCAGGCGTTATGGCTATATCCTTGCCTCTTTTGACAGCATTTAAAAGCCCCCTTACACCGCCTAACCAGCCCCTTGTTGAAGAGCCCCTGACAGAATCAATATTAAATCTCTTTACCGCCCTTGCTATCAACTCGCCATCCTTGTGCTGGCTCACAAGAACTGTGACACCACAGCACATAACAGGCATCATCAACAATCTTCCATGCCAGAATGCAAGGATTACATTTCTACCGCTTCTCCAATCCTTTGCAAAATTGACATAGGAAATTCTCATGGTCATGGCAAGAAATTTGATAAGTACCGATATCAAAAACGGCGCTATGGCAATGGTAATTTTATTTAGTATCTTCTTCATAAAAGCGCCAAAAATCAAATTGCAAATCTCAAATAATAACCAAAATTCCAAATACCAAAAATATTTGCTTTTCAAATTGGGATTTGAAATTTATTTGTAATTTGTAATTTGAGATTTGAGATTTATTTCATCTCCTCCTTGAAACTGCATATTATAAATACGAGAATACTCTCCGCCAAATTTTAAAAGCTCTTCATGCCTGCCCATCTCTTTTATTCCGCCGTCAGATAGAACAATAATCCTGTCTGCATTCCTTACGGTAGAAAGCCTGTGCGCAACGACAAACGTGGTTCTTCCATGCACAAGATTATTTAGCCCCTTCTGAACTTCCATTTCAGATTCAGTATCCAGAGACGATGTTGCCTCATCCAGTATAAGTATTGGGGCGTTTTTAAGGATTGCCCTTGCAATAGAAAGCCTCTGCCTCTCTCCGCCTGAAAGCCTGACGCCGCCTTCGCCGATTACAGTATCGTATCCCTGTGGCAGCTTTCTGATAAAGCTGTCTGCATTGGCGGCCTTTGCCGCACTTATTATATCTCTGCTATCCCTTGTAACATCACCATAGGCAATATTTTTACTTACACTATCATTAAACAAAATAACCTGTTGTGATACTATAGCAATTTGAGATCTGAGGGAATTTTTTATTATATCTCTAATATCTACATCGTCAAAAAGAATAATCCCTTCCGTTACATCATAAAACCTTGGAAGCAAGTTAATAAATGTTGTCTTGCCAGCGCCGCTTGTTCCTACTATTGCAATAATCTCTCCCTTTCTAACTTTAAGATTAATGCCTTCAAGAATCAATTTCTCGCCGTATCTGAATGACACATCCTTAAATTCAATGCCCTGACGGATAGTATCAATCCTCTTTGCGTCATCCTTATCCTTTGTTTCCTGAGGGGCGTCCAAAAGCTCAAATACACGCGCTGCAGCGGCAAGGCCCTGCTGAATATTCATATTAACGCCATTGAGCGCCTTTATTGACGGATAGAGCATCAAAAGGGCGGCAGAAAAAGATATGAAGTCGTCAGGCGTCAATGAACCATTTTGAATCCTGTATGCTGCATACCATATGGCAAAGGCAAGGCCTATCGCTCTCAGTGTCTCCATAAGTGGCGATGAAATAGACCGAACCTTTATTGATTTCATGCTGAACTTCGTAAATCTATCGTTTTCCTTGCCAAACCTCATCTCTTCGTATTTCTCCATGCAAAAGGCCTTGACAATACGTATGCCTGCTATTGCTTCGTGCATAAGAATTGTCATAGCTCCCATAGTTGCCTGCCCCTGGGTTGAAACCTTACGCATCTTTTTTGAGAATCTTACCAATGGATATATTGCAAGAGGAAATGTAACAAAGGCAGCCAGGGCAAGTTTCCAATCTCTGGTAATAACCACAGTCGCAAGAACTATTATTGAAAAACTCTCCCTCAAGATAGTTGCAACTGAGTTTGAAGCCGTATTCTGCAGCATACCCACATCATTTGTCATCCTTGATATCAATTGCCCGGTGGAACTCTTGCTAAAATATGAAATAGGGAGATTCAGGATATGCCGGTACAAATGCAGTCTGATGTCTGCAACCATTTTCTGGCCAACATGGCCCATAAAATAGGCCTGCCAGAAAAATGAGAGGCCTTTAATGAGCGCAACAAATATAATAATTAACGGCACGGCTATAAGCATTTGCGCCCGATTGAATGTAAAGAGGTCTATGGGAATAAGCCGTATTGTATCATCTGCATTATTGGTAAACAGGAACTTAAGCACAGGTCCTATCAGATATGCCATTGCGCCGTTGGAAAGCGCAAGGGTTATCATAAAGAATATGGCCAATGCCAACTGCGCCCAATAGTGGAATAAAAATTTTAATAAACGAAAATAGAGCTGCATAAATAATTTCTAATTCCTAATTATTTTATATATTACTTCTGCTGCCCTTTTTGATGCATTGCCTTTTCTCAGTTTGTTTGCGACATCCTTAAGATCGGAAATAGTCCTATTTCTTTCGTTGCTATCATTTAAAAACCTTAAAATCTCTCTTGCTATTGAAATAGGATTAGCATTGCCTTGCACAAGCTCAGGCACTACCTCCTTTTCGGCCACAATATTAGGAAGGCCTATGTAATTAATATTTATAAACATCCTGCCGATAATAGCGGTCAGCAAAGAAACCTTGTACACGATAACCATCGGAATCTCCATTAAGGCAGTCTCAAGAGTTGCCGTGCCAGAGGCAACAATTGCAGCATCAGAGGCCTTCAACACCTCATAAAAACGGTCCCTTACAACACGGATTTGAGATTTCAAATCCGAAATCCGAAATCCGAAATCCGAAATAATACCTTCTACAAAGGTCTCTTCTATCGTGTCTGCCAAAGGTAAAATAAATTGAACACCCTTGACCTCTTTCCTGATAAGGCCTGCCGCATCGAGCATAACAGGAAGGAGTCTTTCAACCTCATGCCTTCTGCTGCCTGGCAGAAGCGCAACCGTCGGCCCATTACCCATACCCAAACTTGACAACGCATCGTCTTTAGAGAATTGGCATGATACCGTGCCTATTAACGGATGGCCAATATACTCCACATTTACACCAGCGCTTTTGTAAATATCTTCCTCAAACGGAAAGACAACAAGCATCTTACTTACAAGCCTTGCTATCTTCTTGACTCTCCCCTTTCTCCATGCCCACACCTGAGGACCTATGTAATACACTACAGGGATTTTTCTTTTTCTTGCCTCTTTTGCAACATGGAGGTTAAAATCAGGAAAATCTATAAGGACAACAACATCCGGTCTTATTGCATCAAGAGTTTTTTTGAGTCTGTTGAATACAGAAAAAAGTTTGCCTAATTTTAAAACAACCTCTGAAATACCAACCACTGCAAGTTCCCGTGAGTCTTCCAACGCATGAAAACCAAGACCTCTCATCCTTTCCCCTCCAACACCATAAAATTCAAGTGACGGATCCGCCTCTTTAAGGGCCTTTATGAGATTAGAACCATGAAGATCTCCGGATGCTTCGCCAGCAACTATAAAGACAGTCATAAGTCATGAGTCAGAAGTCAGGAGAAAATCTCTCATATGTTTAGTCTTGACTCCTGACTCCTGACTTCCTTTTGTATCATCTGCGCAACTTTAAGCGCCCTTCTGCCGCCTTCTCCAGAAACCAGAGGGGGAGTTCTGGTAATAACTGAACTGACAAATGCCTTTATCTCCTCCAATAGGATGTCATTCTTTTTTATTTTCACATCTTCTTCCATAATATATGCCGGTTCTCCGTTTTTTGGGGAAGCCTTTCTGAAAACTGCCATATTCTGATTTGCGTAATCAATTATAATATAGGCATCGCGCTGAAATAATGTTATTTTTCTTGCCCTTTCATTTGAAACCCTGCTTGCCGTAACACTTGCAATACACCCATTTGCAAATCTTATACGCGCATTTGCTATGTCAGCCTTATCAGTTATAACAGGCATGCTGACTACATCCACTGATTCAACCTCTGATTTAACAAAATTCATGATAATATCTATATCATGAATCATTACATCAAGAATCACATCTACATCTGCTCCTCTGTTGGGAAATGGAGAAAGCCTGTGACATTCTATAAATAAAGGGCTGCTCACTACGTCTTCGGCAGCAATAACTGCCGCATTAAACCTTTCAAGATGGCCGACCTGCAAGATAATCTTCCTGTTTCCAGCCTCTCTTATAAGCTCATCTGCCTCCTCAATGGTATTAGTTATAGGTTTTTCTAAAAGTATATCTACTCCTTGCGCAATGAAATCTTTTGCAATTTGATAATGAAGATAGGTTGGAACAACGATGCTTACAGCATCCACCTTTTCTCTTGAAAGGATATCCTGGTGTGAATAAAATGCATTGGTTTTAAAATTTGATGCGGCTTCTTGGGCGCGCTTTTTATCAGTATCAACAACAGCAATCAGTTCTACGTTAGCAAGGCTCGCATACTTTTCTGCATGAAATTTACCAAGATGCCCAACACCTATAACGGCAGCCTTAATCTTCTTCATCGTATTCCGCCCTTCTCCCCTTCTCTCGTGTAATACCACGTTTGGATGTCTTGATAAACTCTATAAGGTGTGCAAGGCGGGTTGAATGCCCCATCTCACTTTCCACTTTATTTACAGCATCTTTGAGAGTAAAACTGCTCCTAAAAAGGATATTGTATGCCTTTTTCAGACTCTCCATATCCTCTCTTGAAAATCCATGTCTTCTCAGCCCTATTTTATTAAGGCCGTATAATTTAGCCCTGTTGCCAACGGCCATAACATATGGAGGGATATCATGTGTAACTGCCGATGCGCCGCCTATGATTGTATATGCGCCGACCCTTGCAAATTGATGGACAGCCACCAGACCGCCGATATACGCATAATTTTCAATGATAACATGACCTGCCAAAGTAGCGGCATTTGCCATAATCACATTGCTGCCTATCTTACAATCATGTGCAATATGCACATAGGCAAGAAGCATATTATTATTCCCTATGACGGTTTTTCTATCAGCCTTGGTAGTAGCCCTGTGGATGGTAACAAATTCTCTTATCACATTGTTGTCACCAATAATGACTTCTGTTTTTTCCCCTTTATATGTAATATCCTGAGGCGGCGCGCCTATAGATGCAAATTGATATATTTTGCAGCCATGCCCTATGCTTGTCCAGCCGTCAATTACAACATGAGGATATACAATTGTCCCCTTGCCTATAGTTACATCGCTGCCTATAACCGAATAGGGCCCTATCTCAACATCTTCAGCAATCTCAGCGCCGGAATGAATTATGGCAGTAGGATGGATTAAGTTTTTGCCGGTTTTTGTCTTTATCTGCATTATTTGTTTCTCTCTTTCATATGAGAATTAATATCTAAATCCTAATGTCTAATTTCTAATACCACCATAATAAAATTAGATTTTGTCATTTGACATTTTATGAGAAATTAGGAATTAGAAATTAGGAATTTTAATTTATTTGTCCACTATCGTAGCCATAAGTTCTGCTTCGCTGACAAGTTTGCCGTCAACAAAGGCCTCTCCTTTAAACACCCAGATAGCGCCCCTTTGCTTTGTTACCTCCATGACAAGCTCCAGCCTGTCCCCTGGCAACACTGGCTTGCGAAATTTTGCCTTATCTATCCCCATAAAATAAACTGCCTTATTAGTTACATTTTGAGACTTGAATGCAAGTATGCCGCCAACCTGCGCCATCGCCTCTATTATCAAAACACCAGGCATTATTGGATGGCCAGGGAAATGTCCTTGAAAAAAAGGCTCATTGATTGTCACATTTTTAATGCCCTTGGCCTTTCTCCCTGCATCGAACTCCACAACTCTGTCTACAAGTAGAAATGGATAGCGATGCGGCAGAATTGTTAAAATTTCATTTATGTCAATCATGGTATCTCCTTTTTATAGAAGCCAGAATACAGAATTCTGAATTCAGAATAAGTACCAACGTGAGATGATGTTTCCTATTCTGATTTCTGACTTCTGTCTTCTGGCTTCCGACCTTCCTCTAACTCCTCCACCCTCTTCTCCAATTCCAATAGCATCTTCCTTATATCAGGAAGTTTAGCAAAGATGTTTGCCGATTTCAGCCACTCTCTGTGTGGTATGGCTGGCATGCCTGAAAAGACCTGTTTGGATGGGATATCATGAGTAACACCTGATTGCGAACCAATAATCACATCATCGCCTATTTCCATATGATCTGCAACGCCAACCTGACCGGCCAGTGTTACTCTATTTCCTATTTTTGTGCTCCCTGCAATACCTACCTGGGCAACAATTACAGAATCTTCTCCAATCTCAACATTATGGGCTATCTGAACAAGATTATCTATCTTACTCCCTCTGCCTATCGCTGTTTGGCCAAACGTTGCCCTGTCAATGGCAACACAGGCTCCAATCTCTACATCATCTCCAATTTTGACAATACCCGTCTGCGGTATCTTGTGGTATCTTACCCCATCCTTTGCAAAACCAAAGCCATCGCTGCCTACCACAGAATTGCAATGAATTATAACCCTCTTTCCTATAAAACACCCTTCTCTAACAGATACATTTGAATACAATACAGTGTCATCGCCTATGCTTGCGTCTCTGCCGATATAAACACCAGGGTATAATGTAACTCTGTCGCCTATATTGGCATCTTTATCTATATATACATGCGGATAGATAGAAATATCTGAGCCTATTTCAGCAGTATGATGAATATGCGCATGAGGATGGATGCCTATGTATGGGATTGGCGATGGATTAAAAACAGCCAATATCTTTGCGAAGGCAAGGTATGGGTTTTTCACATAAAGAAAATTTTTACCTGCCTGTTCCGCGGCAGACAGGCCATCATGCGCTTTTATATCAGGTGAAAGAATAATTGCGGAAGCCCTGGTGTTTGAAATCCAAGCAGCATATTTAGGATTAGCAATAAAAGTTATTTCGCCTTGTTTTGCATTGTCTATTCCTGCTACACCAGTGATAACTATATTCCCATCTCCAGAAACTTCCCCATCAACAAGGCAGGCCAACTCCTTAAGTGTTTTACTTTGTTTTACTCCTGCCCCCTGCTTACTGCCTGCAGGGGCAGGCTCATGACTCCTGACCCTTGACTTCATTTCTTGTCCTTTTTCCTCTTTTTATAATCATCATCATAAATTTTTATAAGCTCATTAGTCGAGTCTGCATCGGGCGGGCCGTAGATTAGGCCCTGCGACTCAAATATAAAGCTATATCCTTTATCATGCAAATAAAACCTCTGGAACTCCTGCATCCTGGCCTGCAGTTCCTTATGTTTTTGCTCTTTCATATCTTCGCTCCAGACAACCCGCTTTTTTTCCACCTCTTCATTAAGTTTTTTAATCTCTTCCTGTTTTACATCTACCTTCTCCTGCCTCTTCTGTGTCTCTGCCTCAAGTTCTGCAAAAGCCGCTTTGCCAGCCAAAGAATCGTTTAATGCCCTCTGGAGATTGATATATCCAATCTTCAATTCCGCCGCTATCACTACGTTTGAAAATGCGACAGCAAGTGTAATTGCCATGATGCCAATCTGTAATTTTCTCATTTTTCTCTCCTTTGAAAGATTTACGATTTTAGATTTTAAATCGTAATTCGTAAATCGTAAATTAAAATGCTGTCCCTATAGTAAACTCCCACTGACTGCTGTCTTCTCCCGTCCTTCTATCCAGAACATAGCCCCACTCAAGCCTCAGGGGGCCGGCCGGCGAAAACCACCTTATGCCAAGACCTGCAGATGTCCTCAAATCACCAAGGTTCAGGCCGCCATTATGCGCATTCCCTGCGTCAAAAAAGATAAGCCCCTTAACCATTTGCTCTTTTGCAAGAGGGAAGAGATATTCCAGATTTATAAATATCTCTGTATCGCCCCCTATCACCTCATTTGTTGCAGGATCTTTCGGGCCTACTCCTCTGGTTTTAAACCCTCTTATGGTGTTTATCCCGCCAAGATAGAATCTTTCATACACAGGTATATTTTTACCGTCTAAACCTTGAATATATCCTATTACGCCGCGTGCTGTAAATGTAGTATCCCAGAACAGAGAAAAATATTTTATCCCTTCTGCAATATACTTTGCAAAATTATTGTCTCCGCCCAACAGACCTCCTGCATATTCAGCAGATAGCGATGCCACAGAGCCTTCTGTGGGAAAGAAGGCATCGTTCCGCGTATCCCTTTTAAGCACACCGCTGGCGCTGCTGGTAGTTTTTTTCCCTTCCTGTTCTTTTATAAGCGTTGCCGCGCCAGACGCCACATCTTTTACTGTTACCTCTTCCAATTTATATGTCAGATATCCCCTGACATCCCGTTCATAAACCGGAAATCCGGTTCTCATATCAAAACCATAACTATCTCTGGTAAAATCAGGATAGACCCTGCCTGTCTTAAATATGTCAAATCCGGCAGATATGGGTTTGTCAAAAAGCCACGGTTCGGTAAAACCCAATTGGTATTTCTCACTCTTGGCGCTTACTGTCCCTGAAAGCTCAAGTTTGAGCCCTGTGCCAAGGAAATTACTCTGAGATATAGAGGCAGTGCCTATGAGATTGTCAACTGAGCTGTATCCAATACCAGCTGATATTTGCCCTGTAGCTCTCTCTTTGATATCCACATCGAGAATCATCCTGCTTTCAGAGCTTCCATGCTGCGCTGTAATATTAACTGACTCAAAATACCCAAGCCGCCTGAGATTATTTCTGCTTCTTTTCATGTCAGTAGTCGAAAAAAGCGCTCCTTCCGGCAGCTCAATCTCACGTCTTATAACTTTATCCCTTGTATTAACATTGCCAGATATGTTGATCTTTTCTATATATACAAGTTCGCCCTTCCTGATATCAAATGTAATATCCACTATTTTTTCTTTAGCATCTACAGTGGTAACAGGATTTATAGCGGCATTTGCATAGCCTTTATCGCCATAAACATCGCTTAACATGGCAATATCCGCGCTCAATATCTTTCTGCTGAATATCTCATCAGGGGTTATTTTTACCTTCTCCATCAACTCATCTCTGGTTGTAAGCATATCGCCTGTTATGTCTATCTTCCCAACCTTATACTGTTCGCCTTCAAAAATGGATATGGTAATAAAAAACCATTTCTTATCGCTGCTCAAAGAAACAAGGTGATCAGTTATGCTGGCTTGTATATAGCCATTATCGTAATAATGCGCCATTATCTTATTGAGATCATTCTGCAATACAGCCTCATCAAAAATCCCAGCCTTTGTCATAAAAGATAAAAAACCAACATCCTTTGTATCCATTATATCCTTTATTTCATCAGCGCTGTACGCCTTGCTGCCTATAATAGTAATCCTCTTTACCTTTACCTTGTCTCCTTCCTCTATCTTGAACTTAACCTCAGCAATTGCATCTGCTTTGCTATCTACCATAGGTTCAACCTTTGCAATATAAAACCCTTCAGCCGCATAAAGGGTTTTAATTTTTTCTGCATTTTCCATTAGTAATGTTCTGTCAAGAATAGTATTTTCCTTCACTGTTATAACGGAAGTTATCTTTTCTGTTGTAATCTCTTTATTGCCGGCCACCTCCACCTTTTTGATTACAGGCCTTTCTCTTACAATAAAGTTGAGCTCTATGCCCTTGCCAGTATCTGCAATATCTGCAGTTACATCTTCAAAAAAACCCATATCATAGACAGCTTTTATATCATCTCTCAAATCATCAGAAGAAAGCAGCTCTCCTGGCTTACTTTTAATCTTGGCCTTTACAGCTTCTTCACCAACCCGTTTATTGCCGGTAATTATTATTCTGGCAAGAATCCATTGTTTTGCGCTAATCCTGACTTCTGACTTCTGACTTTTGGCCTTTGACTCAATTATCTTATTTTTAAAATCTTTCGCAATTGAAACCGACGATTCAACCGTTTCTTTTTCATCCTCTCCCTTTACATAGGCAGAACTAATCATTCTGCCGCTTGATGTATCCAATAACCTGATATCAAGGCTCATGGTTTTATCAATCTTCGTTATGCTGCCAACAATGACAAATGCCGCTCCTTCTTCTTTCCCAATTTTTAAAACAAGAGATTCGTCGAACAAATAGACCTTTTCCTCCAGCACAAGCCTTTTAAGCCTTTCTATGCCGATAATCTCTACTTTCTCATACGTCTCAATTTGAGAAGCTATTGCATTAAGAATGTTTCTTCTTAAATCAGAAAGATTATCTTTGCTGTGGATTGTAAATGGCATAACCATTACCCTTTGAGTTGCAGCGCTCAGGAGTTGTGGAGTTGCTGAGTCAGCCGCCATCGCTGCAGCAGTGGATATTATAAGCAGTAAACAAGCAGTGAGCAGGAAACAGGAAAAAATGAGGCAAGAGGTAAGAGGCAAGAGGCAAGATTTTTTTCTTGCCTCTGACTTCTGACTTCTGACTTCTGACTTCTGACTCCTCACCTTTCTAATTATCACCTGTCTTCTAAACCTCACTATCCCCTGCCCCCTGACTGCATCGCATCTTCGTATATCTTTCCATCCACCATGCTGATTATTCTCCTCATCTTGCCGGCCAATCTTTCATTATGCGTTACAATAATCATAGTTATACCTTTCTCTTCATTGAATCTTAACAATAGGTTAAAAACATCATCTCCAGTATAAGTATCCAGATTCCCTGTCGGCTCATCCGCTAAAAGCACCTCCGGAGACCGAATAAGCGCCCTCGCAATAGCTACCCTTTGCTGTTCGCCGCCTGACAACTCGCCTGGTTTATGGTTTAACCTTTCCTTCAATCCAACATCACAAAGAAGCCCTTCTGCCATTTTACCGGCTAAAGCCATATCTTCTCCTCCTATAAGGCGAGGCATCATTACATTTTCCAAGGCAGTAAATTCTGGAAGAAGATGGTGAAATTGAAAAACAAAACCTATATTCTTATTCCTGAAAACAGCTAATTTCTTATCAGTCTGGCCAAAAATATTTTCCCCTTTATAAAATACACCGCCTTTCGTCGGCCTGTCCAAGGCGCCAATTAAATGCAAAAGCGTGCTCTTTCCTACACCTGACGCCCCTACAACAGCAATCATTTCCCCTTGTGCAACAGAGAGGTCAATGCCCTTAAGCACATCTACCGTCTTCACCTTATTGCCATACGATTTATATAAACCCTCTGCTCTTATGAGTTCCATGTCAGTAGTCTAACTACAATTCATAAATCCTAATGCCTAATTTCTGATTTGACATTGGACATTTTATCCTTGACAGATATTCTTCCTGTCAAGGATTTATTAGAAATTAGGATTTAGAAATTAGAAATTTATTTTTATATCAGCGCCGCAGACTGAAGCCCCTTTGCCTTTACCGTCATAAGCCATAGCTCAACTCACTCGTAGCGCAGCGCCTCAATAGGGTCCATCTTTGAAGCCTGCCATGCAGGATATATGGTAGCCAGAAAACTGATGCATAGAGAGGCAATGGCAATCACAGCTATCAAAAAAGGATCCATCTTGACCGGCAATGTTGCAATAGTATATATATCGCCTGGCAGTTTAATAAACTGATACTTCTTAAGCATAACACATAGGGATACCCCTCCGAGAATACCCATAGCTGTCCCAACAACACCAATAACCAAACCCTCTATCATAAATATACGCATTATACCGTTTGCTGTAGCGCCCATTGATTTAAGTATTGCTATATCCTTGCCTTTTTCCATAACTACCATAATTAAAGTGGAAATAATATTAAGGGCCGCAACTATGACTATCAATAAGAGTATTATAAACATTGCCGCCTGCTCTAATTTCAAAGCTGAAAATAGATTCTTATTCATGTCCATCCACGTTCTTACATAATAAAAACCTCCAATAGTCTTTTGTATGTTTTTGCCCATCTCTTCGGCCTGATATATATCCTTTATCTTGACCTCCACTCCAGTTGCAGCATCTCCCATCCTGAAGAATCTATTGGCGCTCTCAATGGAAATAAACGCTATTGATGAATCATACTCATACATGCCGAACTCAAATATGCCGGATATCTTAAATCTTGCAATCCTGGGGACCGGGCCGGATGGCGTCATTGTACCGGATGGGGATATAACATTCACCTCATCTCCATGCGCAATACCAAGATTTTTGGCAATCTCTTTGCCAACAACTATTCCCGGCAATGGCAAGCCTTCAACATATTTGTCCTGCAGTGAATTTTTGAGACCTTCCATGCTGCCTGACTTAATCTTCTTTGGCAAGGTCGTAACATCTCCGACGCTGTCAACATCCAATCCCCTGATTACAACGCCAACAACACCGCTTTCCGTTGAAAGCATTGCCTGATTGTATATAAACGGCGATGCGCCAACAACGCCTTCAACCTTCCTTACCTTTTCAACCACCCCTTTATAGTCTTTCATTCCCCTGCCCAGTTCCAATATCACAAGATGCGCATTAACACCCAGTATCTTCTCTCTCAAATCATCTTCAAATCCTGTCATCACAGACAGAACAACAATAAGGGCAGTTACCCCAACCATTGAGCCTAAGATTGAAATAAATGTTATTATGGAGATAAAGGTCTGTTTACGCTTGGCCTTCAAATATCTGAGGGCTATAAAAAATTCGTATGCCATACAACAAGTTACGATTTAAGAATTACGATTTACGATTTTAAATCTAAAATCTGAAATTTAAAATTTCTCAAATCCTTTCCGGCCTCAATTGTGGAAACAATATTACATCCCGTATTGACGCTGAGTTTGTTAAGAGCATCACAAGCCTGTCAATGCCGATACCCTCGCCTGCTGTGGGCGGCATACCATATTCAAGGGCCATTACAAAGTCCTCATCCATCAAATGCGCCTCGGTATCGCCTGCCTCTTTTTCTTTAATCTGCTGGACAAATCTTTGCTTCTGGTCTATTGGATCATTCAGTTCTGAAAAGGCGTTGGCAATCTCCCTGCCGCATACCAGAAGCTCAAACCTGTCAACGATTGTCGGGTCTTTTTCATTTTTTCTGGAAAGCGGCGAAACCTCAATAGGATAATGAGTAACAAATGTAGGTTGTATGAATTTTGGTTCTGCCGTACGTTCAAATATCTCTAAAATAATTTTTCCGTGGCTAAAACCTTCTGGCAAATCAATGCCAATCTTTTTTGCAAAATCCACTGCCATTTTCTTGTCGGTAAATATATCATTGTCTGCATTGCTGTATTTCAGGATTGCATCTTTAACACTAATCCTCTGCCATGGAGGCGTTAAATCAATAGTTTGCCCCTGATATTCTATTTTGAATGTTCCGCATATTTTTCGCGCAATAGATGTAATCATCTCTTCTGTTAAAGTCATCAGGTCTTCAAATGTGGCATAGGCCAAATAAAACTCAAGCATAGTGAATTCAGGATTGTGCTGGGTTGATATGCCTTCATTTCTAAAATTCCTGTTTATCTCATAAACCCTCTCAAACCCGCCTATAACAAGCCTTTTAAGATAAAGCTCTGGAGCTATGCGCAAAAACAGGTCTATATCAAGGGCGTTGTGGTGGGTTTTAAACGGCCTTGCAGCAGCTCCGCCAGGGATTGACTGGAACATAGGCGTTTCCACTTCTACAAAATCCCTCATATTCAGAAAATCCCTTATGAGCCGTATTATCTGCGTCCTTTTTATAAAGACATCCTTAACCTCCGGATTTACTATAAGGTCAAGATAACGTCGACGATAGCGGGTCTCTACATCAGTAAGACCGTGCCACTTTTCAGGCAAAGGCAAGAGCGCTTTTGCAAGCAGCCTTATATCTTTTGCCTCTACGGTAAGCTCATTGGTTTTTGTGCGAAAGACCCTGCCTTCAATGCCTATGATATCTCCAACATCGCAGTTTTTAAATATCTTAAAGGCATTTTCACCAATTAAATCCTTTTTAATATAGACCTGAATCTTTCCTGTCCTGTCCTGAATGTGTAAAAAAGATGCCTTGCCAAAATCCCTGAAAGCCATTATTCTTCCTGCAAGAATAGCCGTTTCGCCTTTGGCTTCAAGAGCTTCTTTATCAAGGCCGATGCAACTATCAGTTACCTCCTTGGCTGTATTCTTTACTGTAAAGTCATTAGGGTATGGGTTTATGCCGGATTGTCTCAATACCTCTAATTTGTTTATCCTTTGCTCTACATCTCCAACTTTTTCTGTCATTTTAAATATCCTTTTTCTATAAAAATTATAAGCTGTTACATTATCTTAATTTAGCATGGGTAGTCAAGGAGAAATGCTGAATAGGCGTGGTATGGGACTGGATGGAGGGGCGCTAAATTATGCATTATTTGATAAAATTGGAAGACAATCATCTCATTTCGCTTGTAGTTTTTATTAAACCGTCTTTATCCATATAAAATTTTCCGCCATAAGGGTCTTGGGGAAGTTCGCTGATTATCCCTTTTGCTATCAACCCATCAAGGTTGTCAGGCCTGGCTTTAAATCTATTTTGATAAGCTGCTGCAGCCCCTTCCAAAAAGAGTATGGCTTTAAGCGCTGCAAGCCTCCTTTCATATATCCAACGGACGTTTTTATCATCTGTCTTTTTTAACATCTCCTGCAGGAAGATGATGGCGTTTTCTGTCTTTTTCCCCTGATATGATAGACGCGCCGCAAGTGTAGGCAGCAAACCGCCTGAACCGCCAGGCCTTTTTGCTCCCTCCATGAGATAGTATGCAGCCTTTTCATTATCCTGAAGGAAATAGAAATGATTGAATCCAAGATAAAATGGGATTGTCCAGTCCCAATCGCGATAGCGGAATGCCTTTTCCAACAAGATATTAGACTCCTTAACCTTATTTGCATCCCAGGCTAAAGTCATTGCCCCGAAATAATAGGGGTCCAAAAAATAATGGTCAAGGTCTGTTGCCGCATCCATATTTCTATATATCCAGCCCCATTCTTTCTCGGTAGGTTTTTCGTTTCTTATAAGTTTTCCTCCGTAGTATGTCATTGCCCTGGAAAACATGATATCTGAAAAGATGCCTTTAAATTCAAGCGCAATGACCTTATAAACAGACGAAGGCAGAATAAGCCCTGTGCCTTCCTTTTCGCGAAGCAGATTCCTTTCTGACGAGACCCTTGATATGGCAAAAAAGTTGCCGATAATGGCGATGATTATTATAAGGACGGCAATAAACAAGGACTGCATCATGGGAACTCCCTCCTTCTGAATATCAGCGCTCCTATGACAATGGCGATAGTTATATAAAATATGGCATAAAGCGCTGTCCAAAACGCATAAGAATAATTGATTGACAGACCGTGGGCTGCCTGCGTCTTGAGGTCAAATGCTGAAATATTTGGAAATACATAGTATGCAATATCTACCACATACGAAAGTACAGGGCTAACCTCTATCTTCTCAACCTGTGACGCAAGGAGCAGGCGCACACCTTCTGTGGACTGGCCTATAATGTAAGCAACCAGAGACAATATAAACGTTATAAAAGAGTTGGATGTAAATGACGCAAAAAACGTTATGACTGCAGATATAACGGCTAATTTGATAAATATATAAATAACTGCGACACAATATATCCCCCAATCGAACTTTGCCTCAGGGTAATAATAAAACCTTTTACTCATGATAACAGGCACAGATGACAGAATGCCCAGAAAAACCACGACTAACAAGGATAGGAAAACTATCCCCATAAATTTCCCTATCAGATACTCTGGCCGTGATATCGGCCTTGATATGACCATATAGATAGTCCTTTTATCAAGGTCTTTGCTAAAAAGGTTTACGCCGATAAAAAACAAGGTTAAGAGGCCTGCAAAGGAAACAGTGGAAAGGCTTAAGTCAACTGCCACCTTTACAATGTCGCGCATAAAGAGAGTTGTAACAACGGTTGTTGCCGCAAAGAGCAGGAGGGCTATTATAAATATCCCGAAAATAACCCTGCCTTTGATCCCCTCTTTAAATGTAATTAACGCAACATACCACGCAGCAGTCACTCTCTCGCTCCTCCGGCCTTTTCTACCTCTTCTATAAATATATCCTCAAGCGGTCTTGTAAGAGATTCCGACTTTATATCCATAATTCTAACAAGCCTGCCATTAACCAAAATTCCAATCCTGTCGCATACCCGTTCAATATCTTCAAGGATATGGGAGCTGAAAAATATGGTCTTGCCTTCTGATTTTAGTTTTAAAATGAGGTCAATAACCTGCCGCCTGCCAATAGGGTCAAGCCCTGTCATTGGCTCATCCAATATCACAACCTTTGGGTCATGTATAAGCGCAAGGGCAAGGCCGACCCTCTGAAGCATGCCTTTTGAATAACTCCTGATAGCCCTTTTCCTTTCGTTCCACAGACCGACTGTATTCAAAAGGGATTCTGTTTTTTCCAGAATCTTCAATGAATCCATGTTAGATGTTCTTCCGGCAAAACTTAAAAGTTCTATTGGGTTTAGATAGTCATAAAAGTACGGATTCTCTGGAAGATAGCCAATTAGTTTTTTGACCTCTCTAGCAGCCACACCCCTTCCCATGATTTCTGCCTTTCCTGTTGTAGGAAAGATAAGATTTAAGAGTAATTTAATGGCCGTTGATTTACCTGCTCCGTTCGGGCCCAAGAAACCAAAGACCTCTCCTTCATGGATATCAAGAGAAAAATCCATGAGGGCTGTCTTTTGTTTTCTAAAACCTGTTTTGTAGTTTTTGGTTATATTATTAAAAGAGATAATTGCCATAGAAAAGGGATTTTTTGAGATGGCGTTTGTTAATCTAAACGAGGTCTTTTATCTTATTTACAAACTCTTTAAAATCTTTGATATTATCCAATAGACCATACAGCTTATTGATATCGACGGTTATATATTCGTGAACCAGTATGTTCCTTAAGCCAACCATGCCGATAAGCTTATCTGATAGTTCTTCATCAAGATATTTGTATTTTTTCAAAAATTCTATGCATTCCGCATAAGTGGAAGGATTGCCAAGGTTATATTTGGCAGTCAAATGACATGAAATATCAACGACTATCTGCAGAGACTCTAAAAGGCCATACCGGAGGGCCCATTCTTTGGATTTATCCGACCTTATATCAGCGAGGGTATGCCCCTTCTTAAACTCAATAAGCCTGTTTATATTTTCCTCAAGGAGTTTCAACCTATCCAGCATAGTTCCTATCACCAAACCTGCGGCTTTTTATTCTTTCCCTTAAACCCCTGTTTACAGCATCTCTCAAGGGGGCTGTATCCATAAAGAATAAGATTGTATTGGTCTTCAGTTCTATCAGCCTCTCTTGGTTTCTGCAAAACAAGAGCTTTCCTTTTGACAGTATTTCATACGCCAGGACGGGGTTCTTTGTGTAAAGGTCGTTCAACATCACAATATCCACACGCCTTTTGAGGGCTATTTCCATTCTGGAGGCTATAAGGCCAATCTCTATCAAAGAAAGGTCTTTCATTGCAACAATGCCGATATCTATATCGCTCATCTTAGTTTGTTTGCCCTCTGCAAAGGAACCAAAGAGAATGGAAGATTCAATGAAGTCAAATTGCAGCAGACAGCTTGACGCTGTTTCAGCATCAGCGCCATTAGTTATTATACCCTGCATGGATACCGCCTCTTATTATAGTTTCAATAGATTTTCTGACCTTCCTGCCTGAGGCAGTCAGACTGACCAGAGTGTAATTTAGCATTGAGCCGTATCTGTGTCAATGACAATAGGAATCCAAAATATAAAAGCCCCACTGACCTGACCAATATCTCCGCCTTCCCCAAACTTGGAAAAATAAGATTCAAAAGTATCTTTATTGCAGTTGATTTTCCGGCCCCATTGGGGCCAAAAAAACCAAAAACCTCTCCTTCATGAATATCAAGATAAAAATCTTTTAAGGCGGTTTTTTCTTTCTGAAACCGGTTTTGTAATCCTTTGTTGCACTATTAAATGAAATGATAGACATTCCTATAAACCCCTTCTCATTTCTTTAGATAGACAGACTCCTTATCAATTTCATACAGTTTTCTTCTCGCGTCAACATGTTCGGGACTTATTTGCAATGCCTTTTCAAACTCCTCTTTTGCTTGTTTTAACATACCTTTTTTCTTATAAACAAGCCCAATATTGGCATAAGCGTCCGGAAAATTCGGGTCTGCCTCAATTGCTGCATTAAATTCCCTTATTGCCTCTTCCAAAAAACCTTTTTCCATATATGCTACACCGAGGTTGCTGTGGAAAGACGGCTCGCTCGGTTTATCCGCAGCTAATATAACAAAAAGCCTTATTGCCTCATCATGGTTTTTCTGTTTTAAGTAAATAACCGCAAGACCATTTATTGCCCTAACATCTCTTGGATTTATCTTTAACGCAAGCCTAAATTCTCTTTCAGCATAATCAAGCGCATTGCGTCTTATAAATGCATTTCCAAGGCTAATATGTGGGACAATCCTTTTAGGCGATTTAGCAACAGCATCCTGCCATAAGGTATATTCATTCCTCCATATATCATTCCGCAGGTAGGTAACGAGACCTAACAGCAAAGCCAGTAAAATAAAAATTGCCTTGTTCATAAATAAAAAAGGTGCTGCAAGGGTTTACTCACGCAGCACCTTCATAATCGGTGGCATTGGTTTTGTTATTGCATCTGCGTCCATGGACTAACGTAGCTATCTGCCGTAGCCGTATTTACAGTTATACCTGTAGTCGCACTAACCTCAGATGCCGCAATAGTACCTGTGGTAGGTGCGCTCCTACGATATAATGCGCTGCTAGCAGCTTCTGCTGCGTAGATCACGTCACCGCTGGTATGTCCAGTGCGTGCCGCATAATCAGTATTGACAGTGGCACCAGCAAGACCAGTAACATAAGCAATAACACTTGGCGAAAGTGCAATTGATTGTGGTGTAGAACTAGTCCGTGGAGTGGAAAGATACAAAGTCGCACCTGTTACAGTCGCTGCTGTGTTGTCATATGTTGCAGTTGCAGTGTGGCTTGTGCCATACTCCTGGAAGTCTGCATACATTGCCTCTTCTGTAGTCCTTATGTTCCTCAAATCCGAGTTTGCGGAAGCGTTGTAACCCCTTCTCCTGTATGAGCCGAACTGCGGTATGGCTATTGCCGCCAGAATGGCCATAATTGCCACAACAATGAGAAGCTCTACCAATGTAAAACCTTGTTTCTGCCTGATGCTTGGACTTAAGAATTTTGCTAATTTGCTAAACATGTTTTTCACCCTCCTTTTTATTTATTTTGTGTAAATTATGTGATGCTGTCAAACATTAGTAGTTTTAATTATGTCAATTTCATTCTTTAAGTCTTAATTCATCCTCCTTTCTTTTATATCTTAATATCTCACGCTTTGACCTTATAAACCTGCTTTTAACCTTCCGTTTATAACAAAATGCAAGCCTCATGCCAATTGTTTTTATAACAAAAACAATGGGTTAAGCAACTCGGGTTTTTATATAGCATATAAAGTGACAAAATTTGGCATATAAAACGACAAAAATTGTCATAAGTCTTTTCCCATCTAATACAAACGCTCTAGTGTAGATTGCGAGCGGGTAATCCATCTATAAACTACTCTATCCCGTATTTCTGCAGCAGATATCTGAACGATCTAAAGCTTATCTTTAGCATTTCTGCGGCCTTTTTCTTTACACCTCCCGCGCTTTCAAGGGCTTTTAAAATCACCGCCTTTTCAAAGCCCCCGACAGCCTTTTCGAAATCCAAACCATTGACTTCAAGATTTAGGTTTTTACTCCTGACTTCTAACTCCTGACTCCTTACTTTTATATATTCAGGCAGACTTTCTGGAAGGATTATGGCTGTGCCCTCTAATGCTACTGCCCTTTCTATTATATTCTCAAGTTCTCTGACATTACCCGGATAATGGTACTCAATCAGAATATCAATCGCCTCCTTTGATATCTTCTTTATATTTTTGCCAAGTTCAACCCTGTATTTTTCAAAAAAATGCTCAGCAAGAGTGGGTATGTCTTCTTTTCTCTCTCTCAATGGAGGTATATGAATAGGTATTACATTGAGCCTGTAAAACAGATCTTCCCTGAATCTTTTTTCTCTGACCTCTTTATCAATATCCTTGTTAGATGTCGCAATGATTCTCACATCTATTGATATGTCTTCAATTCCGCCTACTCGTCTGAAATTCCTCTCCTGAATGACCCTAAGAAGCTTTACCTGAAGTTGAATCGGCATCTCGATTATTTCATCAAGAAATATTGTACCCTCATTAGCCATCTCAAATAAGCCACTCTTATTTACCACCGCACCGGTAAATGCGCCCTTCTGATGGCCGAAAAGTTCGCTTTCAAGCAGGTTTTCAGGTATAGCGCCGCAATTTATAGGAACAAACGGCTTATCCTTCCTGCTGCCTTCATAGTGGATAGCCCTTGCCACAAGTTCTTTACCCGTGCCGCTTTCACCGGTAATAAGAATATTTGTCTTGGTATCAGCAACCCTTTTAATAATCTCATATACTTCCAGCATCTTCCGGCTTGTGCCTATCAGGTTTGCAAAACCGTAGCGGCTCTTAAGCTCCTTTTTTAACAGTATATTTTCGGTCTCAAGTCTTTTCCTGTCAAGCGCATTTTTAATAATATACTTTACTTCATCTATCTTGAACGGCTTTGTTATGTAATCATATGCCCCTGCCTTCATTGCGTCAATTGCCGTATCAACAGACGCATAGGCAGTAATCATCAGGACTATTGTATCTGGATTTATTTCCTTTACCTTTTTAAGAAGCTCAACGCCACTCATGCCCTTCATCCTGATATCGCTGATTACTAATTCGTAGCTTGTTTGGCCTGTCAATTTAATCGCCTCTTCTCCACTAGGAACAGAGGCAACCTTGTAGCCCTCCTTTTTGAGCATAATCTCAAGAAAGTCTCTTATACTTCTTTCATCATCAACAATAAGGATTTTTTCTTTTGACATGGTTAACTCTCACCCACCCCTTCCCCTCCCTGGAGGGGAAGGGGTGGGTTGCCTCCAAGGAGGGGACTTTTTTATTCCCCTCTTGAGAGGTGCTGGGGTGTGTATTTCATCATCGGCAGTATTATCTTAAAGTTTGTCCCATGGCCTTGTTCACTTGTTACTTCTATTTTCCCATCATGCCCCTCTATTATTCTGTGAGCTACGGCAAGACCAAGCCCTGTGCCTGAATCCTTTGTTGTAAAGAACGGGTCGAATATCTTGTCTATTACATCTGATGGGATACCTGCTCCCATGTCTGAGATAGTTATCTCCACAAAATCAGGGTTCAAGGATTCTGTGGTTTCAGGGTTCAGGTAAGTTCCTTGACCTCTTATTTTTAATACTCCCCCATCCGGCATCGCGTGGCTGGCATTTAAAAACAAGTTCCAGAACACCTGCTTGAGTTGGCGGCTGTCACCCTTTATGGCAAGTTTGCCGTCTAATTCCGCCTTAATATCAATACCCTTGGATTCAGGGCTGTTTCTAAACATATTTATAGTCTCATGGATAATATCCTGCACATCTACCTCCGCCATCTTTGCCGCAGGCTTTGCGAAGATGAGAAAGTCTGTAAGCAGGGCATTTAGCCTGTCTGTCTCCATTATAATAATTTCCATAAGATGCTTATTATCTCCATCAAGCATTAGATTATCTTTTAAAACCTGCGCCGAGCCGCTTATTGATGCCAGCGGATTTCTGACCTCATGGGACATGCCTGCTACAAGCTCGCCAAGGGCGCGAAGTCTATCAACCCTTCGGAGTTGTTCTTCCATCTTCTTAATTCTTGTTAAATCTTGAAATATTACGATGCGGCCGCCATCCCTCATCGGTGATACTGCAAGACCTAATAGCAATTCTTTACCGTCCTTGTTTTTGAAAGGTTTATCTATTCTGAAATATGAAGATTCCTCCTCATGAGAAGAGATAGAATAGCCCTGCGTCTTCATTAAGTCTGGGAAAACCATGTCAATTGACCGGTCATATACTTCTCTAAGATTATAGCCGGTAATTCTTTGCGCCGCCTTATTAAAAGATGTTATCCGCGCATTGACATCTATTGTAAGTATTCCGCTGTTTATATGTTCTACAACATATTTATTAAGTCTTTCAAGTTTTTTGAAGTCAATCTTCTTTTCTTCAAGCTCTTTTTCCGCTATTACCGTCCTCTCTGCAAGATAGCCTGTCAGGAATGCAACGGTAAAGAAACCTAGGATGTTCAGGATTACGGTAGACAGTATGTCCCCTCTGTCATATCCGCCGTCTACTAATATTACCTTATATCGTGTCGGAAGCGCCTTGTAAAAATCAAGGTTCGCCAAAAGCCCGTAGGCGATACTGCTGGCAGATGCAGCGTAAAATCCGCCTCTGCGGTTAAGCAGAATGCTGGCGCTTATGATAGATAAAAAATAGAGGAAGGATAATAGACTTTCTGAGCCTCCTGTCACATATACTGTGGCAGTAACAAGAAATACATCGCCGAATATCTGGAAATATGCAAATAATCTATCATCTTTAACCCGCCAAAATATGATTGAATACAAGATAGTCAGCAGACAGGTAATTATTACAATTGCGTATACTGGATAAAAGATAGATTGAAATGGTGAGGTTTGCTTAAATTGAAACCAGATGGATGTTCCAAGAAATATAATGACCAAAACCACCCTGAAGACCATTAGCCATTTAAGTCTGATTTTCAGGATGGGGTATAAGGAGGGTTGGGTGGGCATTGCAGATTTATGATTTATGATTTATGAGTTATGATTTAAAAATCCTAAATCCGAAATCATAAATCCTAAATCCTAAATGTTTTTTAGCCTCCTGCTGCGCCGGCAAGTTTGAATATCGGCAGGTACATGGTAATAACCAGACCTCCAACAACAACACCGAGGAAGGCCATAAGCAACGGCTCTATAAGGGACATCAGGGTGTCCACGGCCTGGTCAACCTCTTCTTCATAAAAATCTGCTATCTTGCTGAGCATTGCATCTAATGCGCCTGTAGACTCGCCAACCGCTATCATCTGAACAACCATTGAAGGAAAAACCTTTGTCTCGGCCAAAGGTTCAGCCAATGTCTTGCCTTGGCTCAAGGCAGTTCTGGTCTTCATTATTGCCGTCTCTATTGTTTTGTTGCCGGCCGTTTTTGCAACTATTTCAAGCGCCTCAAGTATAGGCACGCCGCTACTCATCATTGTAGCCATTGTCCTTGTAAATCTTGCAACAGCAGTTTTTCTCAAAAGATCGCCGAAGACAGGAAGCTTTAACATATGAGCATCTATTATTGCCATCCCTTTAGGTGTGCTATAAAACCATTTATAGGCTGCCACTAAACTGGCAATTACCGCCACCAATACCCACCAGTATTTTTTTAACCCTTCGCTTAAGTTGACAACAATCTGCGTAGGCACAGGAAGGGCGCTGCCAAAACCAGCAAACATACCCTGGAATATTGGAACAACATAAAGGAGCAATACCGCTACTACGATGCCGCCAATTATACATATAACAGCAGGATAGGTAAGGGCGCCCTTAATTTTGCCCTTTAATTTTTCTGCCTTTTCCATGAAACCGGCAAGCCTGCTTAATATGGTATCCAAAATACCGCCCGCCTCGCCAGCTGCAACCATGTTAACATAAAGGTTGTCAAATATCTTGGGGTGTTTGCGGAGCGCATCAGCAAACGTTGAGCCTCCTTCAACACTCTTTTTAATTTCGGTTAGTGTGGTTTTGAATAATTGATTCTGCTGCTGACCGGAAAGTATGTCAAGACACTGCACGAGAGGGAGGCCTGCGTCTATCATAGTGGCAAATTGCCTTGTAAAGATAACTATTTCCTTGGTTGTTACCTTGCCGCCAAAACCTGGTATTTTAAAGCTAAAAACGTCTGCCTTCTTTTCTGAAAGCTTGCTTGTTATTATCTGCTGCCTTCTAAGCGCAGTGGTAGCAGCAGTTATGTTCGCAGCCTCTATCTCTCCTTTTCTTGGTTTACCGTTTAAAGTCTTTCCTTCGTATACAAATATGGGCATAGTTTTTAATTTTAGATTTACGATTTTAGATTTGAGATTTTAAAATCGCAATTCGTAAATCGTAATTCGTAAATTTTACCTCACCATCCCGCCTGGTCTCATGGCGCCTGTATTGGTCATCATTTGCCTCAACTCATCAGGATCCGAACTTCTGCCGATAGCTTCATCAAGCGAAATTAGTCTTCTTTGATAAAGCTGCAGAAGACTCTGATTCATTGTTTGCATACCAAATTTTGCCTGGCCCACCTGCATCTGCGAATACATCTGGTGAACCTTATCTTCTCTTATAAGGTTTCTTATTGCAGCGTTTGGAACCATTATCTCCAAGGCCATCACCCTTGCTTTGCCATCCGCCGTAGGTATCAAAAGCTGCGACATAACCCCTTCAAGAACGAAGGATAGCTGCGCCCTGATTTGAGGCTGCTGCTGCATCGGAAATACGTCAATAATTCTATTTATAGTCTGAACACAGGAATTGGTATGTAGTGTGGCAAAGCACATGTGCCCGGTCTCCGCAACTGTCAGGGCTATTTCTATAGTCTCCATATCGCGCAGTTCACCAAGCAGAACAACATCAGGATCCTGCCTTAGAATATGCTTAAGCGCTTTTTTAAAGCTACTGGTATCTGCGCCAACTTCTCTTTGATTTACGAGAGCCTTTTTGGACTGATGTAAATATTCAATAGGGTCTTCTATTGTTATAATATGGTCTTCTCTTTCTTCATTTATCTTGTTTATCATGGAGGCAAGGGTTGTGGATTTACCGCTGCCGGTAGGACCTGTTACCAAAACAAGCCCTCTTGGTTTCTTTGAAAGTTCCTCCACAACAGGTGGAAGACCGAGTTCTCGCAATGTCCTTATCTGGAAAGGTATGGTTCTAAAGACTCCCGCTACAGCCCCTCTTTGAACAAACAGATTGCCTCTGAATCTGCTTACGCCCTTTATGCCAAATGAAAAATCAAGTTCATTTTCTTCTTCAAATTTATGTTTTTGAGCATCGGTCAGAATACTGTATGTCATCTGTTTAGTATCAACAGGAGTCAAAAGCGGAAGATCTAACGGCAAGAGCCTGCCGTGCACCCTTATCCTTGGCGGCGAATCTGACGTTATATGCAGGTCAGAGCCGCTTTTATCTATCATATGTTTCAAAAGATCCTGGAGGGTTGGCCCTTTTCTTTGTTCAGCAGTTTCCATTGTATCTCCCATGAAAGATTTACGATTGTAGATTTACGATTTCAGATTTTAAATCGTAATTCGTAAATTCATAATGGCTCCTTATGAATACCGTTGTTCGTACCCGTTATCCGTGACCGTAAAGACTACGGACACGGAACACGGTCACGGTTCACGGCCGCTAATCCGCCATTGTTGCCCTTACCACTTCCTCTATCGTGATTACGCCTTGCTTCATCTTTGTAATCCCGCTCATCCTCAAGGTTTTCATGCCTTCCTTTATAGCGCCCCTCTTCAATTCAGCAGAAGATGCGCCATTAAGCACAAGCTCCTTCAGGCCGTCTGTAAACGGCATAACTTCATAAAGCGCTATCCTTCCTTTATAGCCGCTGCCGCCGCATGTTGCGCAGCCCTTGCCATGGAAACATTTTAAAGACCTTGCCTCTTCAGGTATAACGCCAATATCTATCAAGGCCTGCGGCGATATATACACTTCCTCCTTGCAATCTTTGCATATCTTTCTTGCAAGCCTCTGAGCCAAAATAAGATTTGTAGCTGAAGCAATAAGGAAAGGTTCTATACCCATGTTTAAAAGCCTGTTTACCGTGGATGGGGCATCATTTGTATGCAGTGTAGAAAGAACCAGATGGCCTGTAAGCGCTGCCTTAACAGCTATCTCGGCTGTTTCAAAATCCCTAATCTCTCCCACCATTATTATATCCGGATCCTGCCTCAGGAATGACCGCAGTGTGCTGGCAAAATTCAAACCGATTGCATCATGCATCTGAACCTGGTTTATGCCTGCGAAATTGAATTCTACAGGGTCTTCAGCAGTAGAGATATTGTCAGAAACCTTATTCAATTCCGAAAGAGCCGAATAAAGCGTTGTTGTCTTGCCGCTTCCTGTCTGGCCTGTAACAAGGACCATACCCCATGGTTTTTCAATAGCGTCTTTAAAATCCTTTAATGCCTTATCTTCAAAACCAAGTTTTGTCATATCAAGCTGAAGCATGGATTTATCCAAGAGTCTCATAACAACCTTCTCTCCGAAAAGCGTCGGCAGGACAGAAACGCGGTAGTCCATCTCCTTATCCTTGCCAAGCTTCATTTTTATCCTTCCGTCTTGAGGAAGCCGCCTTTCCGCAATATCAAGATTAGACATGATCTTTATTCTGGACACAATGGCATTTTTAAGTTTTATAGGCGGTTTCATAACCTCTGAAAGAACACCGTCAACCCTGTATCTTACCCTGAACGACTTTTCATACGGCTCTACATGTATGTCACTAGCCCCCCGCTTAATTGCATCAGTCAAAATAATGTTTACCAATTTGACAACCGGCGCATCTTCAACATCTTTCTTAAGATCAGATACATCAACTTTCTCCTCATCATGAATAACCTCCACTTCATCAAATTCTGTCATGACATCGCCAATATCCATCTCTGCCTCTTGTGACGCATAATGCTTTTCTATAGCAGTTCTTATGGAGGCATCAGAGGCAATCCGTGATTCAACATTATATCCTGTGAGAAATTTTATATCGTCTATAACAAAGACGTTGGATGGATCAGCCATAGCTACGACTAATGTAGAACCTGTCCTGCTGATAGGAATGACCTGATATTTATTGGCAACACCCTCTGGTATAAGTTTCATCACTTCCGGGTCTATTTCTGCGCTAGCAAGGTCTACCGAAGGGATGCCGTACTGTCTGCTTAAAAACGTTGTGAGGTCTTTTTCACTTATATAGCCCAGCTTGGAAAGATTATACCCAAGCCGCCCGCCTGACGAACGTTGCTTCTCCACAGCTTTTTTAAGCTGTTCGGCAGTTATCAGTTTTTCTCTAACCAATAGGTCGCCAAGTCTGTCAGCCATATATGCCGCGCCTCGTGGATGTTATGCTATAGTGGACGACAAAAATAAGTAGCTGTAGTTTGCCCGACCCAACCTTCTGTTGGGCGCCCCATGGGCGTATTTTAAAACCGCCGATAAATCGGCAGACTACAAATTTATGTCGTTGCCTATATGGTTTGCGCTTTCTTCTATTAATCTTATCAAATTTCAAGTCTTCCGAGTATACCGCCTGCAATCAGAATATATCTAATGGAATGTTGCAATCTTATTAGGAAACGATTAAAGTTTCAAGTGTTTGATTAAAGCCTTTACCATTAAAAGCCATTTTGCGGTATCAGCTTGTTCGCCAGGATTGCATATTTGCCGTCTGTAGCTATCAGCATCCAACTATTCCTTTCTTGCAGTTTGTCTATATATTTTTTCTTTGTTATCACCAAAGCGCCTTTATCAGAGCTTCCCAAGAGCGCAAGTTCTTTTAGTCCTCCCTCACCCTCAAGTTTAAGGAATTTTTTCCTGCTATAGAAGGCTATACTCGGTTGATTTATCTCATAGGTTGCAAGCGTTCCTTCTGTTCCTAAATTCTTTCCGGCATAGGTAGAATATTTATAAATCGTTTTTTGCATATAGATATTGACAAACGGCGCAGCATACACCCTTATAAATATAAGCAATACAATAGTAGCTGCGGCCATACCTCCCACAATAAAAATATGCTGCTTCCTTATCATAGCAATACCCAGCATTGCAACTATGAGGCAGGATACACCCGCTCCCCAGAAAAAGAGAGGGGGAGGAAATATTACACCGACTGTTAGTTCTTTTTGCAGAAATGAGGATATTATTGCCGGAACAGCAAAATACATCACTGCCATTATCAGAGAAACAATGATAAGAAAACCGGCGGATATGTATAACCATATCTTCGTCATCTTTTTTTCCATGAGGTCATTTATGATAAGACCGGTTGTAATTGCCGTTATCGGAAACAAAGGCAGGATATAGCTGGGTTCCTTTGTTCCGGCAAGAGAGAAAAAAATGAAAATTGCCAGGAACCAAACTACGCCGAAGAGATATATCCCCTTTTCCTTAAACCCCTTGTAAAGGGCATTGGGCAGAAAGGCAACCCATGGGAAAAAACCGATAAGCATAACTGCCACATAATAATATAGGGGACCGCTCTGCCCTGTAATAACTCCGGTATATCTTTTAAAATGGTGCTTTATTACAAATGCATCGAAGAATTCCCATCCGTTTATAGAAATCTGGGCTATATACCAGGGAGAGGCGATTGCTAAAAATATGAGCACACATTTTGGGGTCAACAGCTTTCTCATTTCTCGTAATTCCTTCACCGCTATAAGATAGAGGAAGATAATCATTGCCGGAAAGAGTATGCCTATTACGCCTTTTGTTAAAGCCGCCATAGCGGCAAAAACCCACGACAAGAAATACCAATAATTGCCATGCGGGGTTTGAGATACAAGATGTGAAGGGTTATCCCCTTGAGGAAGGCGCTCAAGCACTGGCCTGTTTTGCTGCAATCCGAGATAAAAACTATAAAGAGCTGCTGTTATAAAGAAAGTTAACAGCATATCTAAAACTGCAGCATGGGTGTAAACAAAAAATTCTAAATTTACCAGGAGACACATACCTGCAAGGATTCCTGCCCTTTGCCCATAAAGCCGCTTTACAAAAAAGAAGGTGATCGCCAAAAGACCGACTCCAAATAAGGCGGAGACAGACCTTGCAGAAAACTCTCCTACACCAAAGAGTTTAAAGACAACAGCCTGAAGCCAGTAAAAAAGGATAGGTTTATCGTAGAACGGTTCATAATTGAAAGTTGGCGTAATGTAATTGCCGGTTTCAAGCATCTCTCTTGTTGCCGCCGAATATGCGGCTTCATCTGTATCAAAGAGCAGAAGGCCGCCCAACTTAAAAAATGATAGAAATACCGCAATGCTGAAAAAAAACCCTGCCTTCCATTGTTTTTTGACCCCGCTAAATAAAAACATGCTGACCAATATTCCTATTATCGCCCCGCCTGCCACATCTGATGGATAGTGAGAGCTGATATATATTCTGGAAAGGCCAACCATTGTCGCTGTGATATAAAATATTGGAGATAACCGCGGGAATGACTTTGATAGTGTATATGCAATGGCAAACGATACGGTTGTATGGCCCGACGGAAACGAATTAAATCTCCCGGTAAAATCAAATATGGATGGATTCTCCAGAAAGAAAAGGATGTCTGTATTGCTAAAGTTAGGCCTTGATCTCTCAAAGGCTATCTTAAATAGATGTAGGAAAAAGCTTGACACCAAAAGAGCCATCAAGCCATACATGCCACTGATACGGACATATTCTTTTTTTGATATAATCCCTAACACAAAGAGAAAGATACATATCCCTGCAAGGGTTATTCCATCACCAACTATGCTGAAAAATTGTGCCAAGCTGCCAAATGTTGTCCCATGAAACATATCTAAGAAAGTGTCCATCTGTAAGCTAAATAAGATTAATGCAAGTGATAGCAATATAAAAACAATAGGTTTCTTTTCAATGTGACTTTGCAAATAAAATATCCTCCTTGGATATGTCTGGTGTGTTTTCCAGTAAGAATACATGGGGCCAATATAAAAATCAAGCTAAGCGGTTTAATGCCTTTGGGATTTTATAGTCAGCGACACAAGTTTGTAGTCTGCCGATTTATCGGCGATTTTAAAATACGCCCATGGGGCGCCCAACAGAAGGTTGGGTCGGGCAAACTACATCTACTTATTTTTGTCGTCCACTAGATTATCAAGCCCTTGCCTTATCTTGTCTTTTTTGTTATTATTTTTTTCATGAGACAGAATAAAAACAAACAAAAACAACTTATAGTGATGTTTGCTATAGTTATTTTTGTAATTGGAGCGCTTCCACTTGCCATCTATCTTTATTTTGCCAGCGCTCTGCCGCAGCTAAATTCGCTCCAGCAGTATAACCCCAACATAATTACAAAGGTATATTCCAGCGACGGGCAGGTTATAGGTGAGTTTTATATAGAGAGAAGGATTGTAGTTCCATTCTCCAAGATTCCAGCTCACCTTGTAAAGGCTTTTCTGGCTGCTGAAGATGCCCAATTTTACCAGCACAAGGGCATAGACTACAGGAGTATCCTGCGGGCATTTTACAAAAACATTACAGCAGGCAGGGTAGTGCAGGGGGGAAGCACTATTACTCAACAGTTGGCAAAATCTTTTTTCCTTACCCCCGAACGAAGTTTTGCAAGAAAGATAAAAGAAGCTCTATTAGCCTATAGAATAGAAAAAAGCCTTTCAAAAGATGACATACTCCATCTTTATCTGAATCAGATATATCTGGGAAGCGGCGCTTACGGCGTCCAGGCAGCGGCAGAAACATATTTTGGCAAGGATGTTGGAAATTTAAATCTGGCTGAGGCTGCATTATTGGCGGGCCTCCCAAAAGCGCCAAGCAAATATTCCCCATATCACTTTCCTGAAATAGCAAAACAACGGCAGGAGTATGTGCTCCGCAGGATGTTGGAAGAGGGTTCTATCACAATGGAAGCAGAAGAAAGGGCAATACATTATTCTATCAAACTTAAACCTAAGGAGATAAGAAGTTTATGGGTGGGACCATATTTTACAGAGCATATCCGCAAATATATAGATGAAAAGTACGGTGAAGACTTTCTTTACAGAGGCGGACTCCAGGTATACACAACATTGGACGTAGAACTTCAGCGGGCTGCCAACCAAGCTGCGGCTTACGGCTTAAAGGAGCATGACAGAAGGCGCGGCTATAGGGGGCCTGAAAAAAAACTGGTAAAAAAGGAAGATATAAATGTATTTTTAGAACAGGTAAATGCTGACTTGAACGGCAAACAACCTGCGGCAGGAAAAATATATGAAGGTATTGTTACTGCTGTAAATACTCAGGAAAAATACTTTTTAGTCAACATTGGCAGTTATAAAGCCGCACTTTCATTTGAAGATGCAGCATGGGCAAAATTATATAACCCAACTAACGAGCCTGATGGAGGGAAACATCAGGACATTACACGCACTATACGAAACGGCGATGTCATAAAGGTGTCTGTAAAGGCCATTTCGAGCCCAGTTACACCTCTAATTTCAGATTCTGAACCGCTTTCTGTCACTTTAGAACAGGAACCGTTTGCACAGACATCTTTGATTGCGCTGGAGCCTGCAACAGGATATGTAAAGGCTATGGTAGGAGGATCTGATTTTACAAAAAGCCAGTTTAACAGGGCTGTGCAGGCAAAACGGCAGCCAGGAAGCGTATTTAAGCCAATTATCTATGCCGCCGCTCTGGACAAGGGCTACACGGCTGCATCTGTAATAGTTGATTCACCTATTATTTTTGAAGAAACTGTAAAAAATGCTCAAAATGAAACTGACACGGAAACAGAATGGAAGCCAAGGAACTTTGAAGAAAAATTTTACGGACCAACAACATTCAGACAGGCTTTAACACATTCCAGAAATGTTGTAACAGTAAAAATATTACAGGATATTGGCGTAAACTATGCAATTGAGTATGCAAGAAGGCTTGGCATCCAGTCTCTATTGAATAACGACCTCTCACTTGCATTAGGCTCGCCAAGCCTGTCTTTGATGGAGCTGACCAGCGCCTATTCCACATTTGCAAATATGGGGCAAAAGACAGAGCCAATATTCATAATAAAAATCACGGATAAGGCAGGTAATATCCTTGAGGAGGCGTCTCCGGTAACGCAGACAATACTTAGCCCTCAGACTGCATTCATAATGACTAACCTTTTGCAAGGCGTCATACAAGAAGGGACAGGACAACGGGCAAAGGCGCTTGGAAGACCTGCTGCCGGCAAAACAGGAACTACAAATAATTTAAATGATGCATGGTTTATAGGCTATACTCCTGACATCATCGCAGGCGCATGGATAGGCTATGATGATGAGAGGCCTCTAGGCTATATGGAGACTGGCGCAAGGGCGGCTTTGCCAATATGGCTCAACTTTATGCAAAAGGCAGCGGCCGGGACACCGGTCAAAAGTTTTCCAACTCCGGAAGGTGTTGTATTTACCAAGATAGACAAGACAACAGGCACGCCTGCAACACCAACAACAGAAAATGTGATATTTGAGGCCTTTAAACAAGGAACCGCGCCAACAGATTCGGCAAACACTGCCGCATACAACAGAGTTGCTGCTCCGGAAAGATTTTTTGAAATGGATATAGCTAAACCACAGGGAGAAAAACAACCCCCTGCTGATGATTCAGCGCATGAGGAGATGGATTAACTATCCACCTCATAGCATATGTAATTAAAGTATGACAAAACTCATAGATTCATACAACCGCCCTATAGACTACCTGAGAATATCTGTAACAGACCGATGCAACTTAAGGTGCGTTTACTGCATGCCTTCTGACGGCATACCTTTGACGGATTCCAATAATATTCTGCGGTATGAGGAATTCTTAAGGATTGCAACTATTGCAGTAAGGCACGGCATAACAAAAATAAGGATTACCGGCGGAGAACCCCTTGTCCGAAAAGGCATTGTTGAATTTATAGAAGAACTGTCAAAACTCCATGACGTTGAAGACATTAGCCTTACAACAAACGGCGTTCTCCTGAAAAAATTTGCGCATCCATTAAAAAAGGCTGGGCTTACACGGGTAAATGTAAGCGTAGATTCTTTAAGGAGAGACAGGTTTCATAAAATAACCAGAGGGGATTTTATGAACGATGTTATGGAAGGGCTTGAACAGGCGGAAAAGGCAGGTTTAAACCCTGTAAAGGTAAATTGCGTGGTAATAAAGGGATTTAATGATGATGAAATTTTAGATTTTGCCTTACTGACAAAACAGAAACCTTATCATATAAGATTTATAGAATATATGCCATTTGAAGTAGAGGCAGTCTGGGATAAAGACAAATGCATTTCAACCTCTCAAATCATGGAGAAAATTAACAGCTTTCAGAAACTGCTTCCTCTTGGAAATCCTGAAAAGAGGACAGGTCCGGCAAGGAGATACAAATTTACAGACAGCATAGGCGAAATAGGTTTTATAAGCCCTGTGTCAGACCACTTTTGCAGATCATGCAACAGGCTAAGGCTTACAGCAGATGGAAAACTCAGAACATGCTTGTTTTCTGATGAGGAGATAGATATTAAAACGGTACTCCGAAATGGCTGCACCGATAAGGAACTTGAAGAACTTTTATTTAGAGCCGTAAAGAAGAAGCCAGAAAGACATCAGATAAGCGATAATATCTTTAAAAAATGCAGCAGAACGATGAGCTTTATTGGAGGGTGATAGTCGCTTTGCTCCATTTTAAAATGAAGATTGTAAATTTTAAATTATAAATTTACCAGCTTTTCCATTTTACAATTTGCATTTTGCAATTTTCAATTTGCAATTGCATAAGGCTACCACCCCTCCCTTAACCTCTCCGCCACTACCTCTGTTTACCACGTTAGAAATTTTTCCCATACTAATCCCACTTGCAGCTATTGATTTTGCTGGATTAGCAAGCTTCTAATGAGGGTTAGCCACATCCAGCATTTTTTTTACTTCAACCTCAATCTCGGTTTTACCGGCAAAACCAACAAAGATATGCCGCACAACACCCTTTTTATCTATGAGAAAGAGCCACGGTTCGCCGACTATGCCGTATCGTTTAGCCAGCGCCTCTGCTTCGGGTTCCGGTTCCCAAAACTCAGCGGCACGGTGCCTTTTCGCTATAAATGCCACATCTTTTTCATATTTGAATGCTATCTCTTGGCTATTGAACCATACCTTCTCGCAATAGCGGCAATGATCTGGATTGCCGAACATCAGGAGAATAATTTTCCCCTCGTTATGAGCTTTCCTGATATCATCGGTGTCTAACGGGGCATTATCGCCAACCTGAATCGTTGATTTGCCCTCAGGCGCCCCTCTTACTACACCATAAGAAACAAGGTGAAAATCCAGAGCATACCAGAAGGACAGGCAGCAACCAATGAGAAGGAGGGATTTTCTCAATGGAACTAACATTATTTGTCCATCAGCGCCTTTTTTATCTCATTTTCAATCTCTGTCCTGCCTGTAAACCCCATAAAGATATGCCGGACAATGCCTTTCTTATCTATGATAAAAAGCCATGGCTCCCCAATAACACCGTATCGTTCTCCTAATTTCACAGCCTCGTCTTCTGGTCCCCAAAACTTGGAGGCGCGATGGGTCTTTAGGATTGCAGCCGCATCTTTGTTGTACTGCGGCATTATATCTCTGATATTACCCCACATCTTCTCGCAGTAGATGCAGTGATCTATATTGCCGAACATGAGCAGGATGACCTTGCCTTCTTCATTGGCCTTTTTAAGGTCGGCGGTATCCAGTGGAGCCTTATCACCTACCTCTATCCTTGATTTGCCCTCAGGCAGTCCGCGTAAAACAGCATGGGAAATAACAGGATAGAGCATCAAAAATACAGTAAGTAGTAAAAGGATTTGAGATTTACGATTTACGATTTTAGATTTTAAATTCATAAATCGTAAATCGTAATTCGTAATTCGTAATTGCCTTCTTGCTTCTGACTTCTGACCCCCGCTTAAAGCCTGCGGGGGCAGGCTTCTGACTTTTATCACTACTTCCCTCCTTTTATATCAAGTACAAGTATAGGAAGTTCTCTTGCTGCATTGTTCTTACCATTTCCACCATCTAAACTTTCGTGGACAGTTTTATGTTCATCATGAGAACTGTCATGTGAAGCCTTTGGGTGTTCGTGTTTGTGCTCGCCGGCTTGCTTGTTTGGAGACTCAAGCTCTGCCAATCTTTCGCCTGCGCTTTTGGGCATGTTGACACTGTGATAAAATGTCATTTTACCGGGATTGCCGGCAGTTATCACAATATCGTGCCTTTTTCCAGGGTATATGGTTATGGAATCCTGTGTTTTAGGTTCAGTGATGAGATAACCATCCTCATGGGTAATAAGGAAACCATCCGCAAATCTGATCTTATGAGGAAGGTGACCTATGTTGGCAAGCCTCATTCTAATCCTTTCACCCTTCTTTGCCTCCATAACAATGGGATTATCTCCTGTAACAGCCCTTTCATTGATTGTAGTAATATCATTATCCAGCATTGACCTGGGATGGCCTGCGCCAAGATGGTCGTCACCTTTTTCAGTCTTGCTGTTCCAGTCGCTTAAGATATATACAAATTCTTTATCATACTTGGGCTCGTTCTTTGCCTCCACAATAAATGCGCCGTAAAGGCCTCTGCTTAAGTGTTCCGCCATATTCCAACTGCAGTGATACAGGTGGGTTCCGGCAGGCTTTGCAATGAATTCGCCATAGGTATATTCATAATCAGGGTCAACAAATATCTCCTGCTCCTGAATAGAGACCCGTGGATTAACGTAAAGCCCGTGAAAAAACATCCCGTGTTTTGCGCTACTCTTGTTTCTTAGTTTAACCTTTACTATATCCCCTTCTTTTACCCTTATCTCAGGACCTGGAAATGTATCATTATATTTCCAGACCATAAACTTTGTGCCGTTTAGTTCGATTGTTCCTTCAGTTACCGTGAATGTGAACTCTCTTGTCTCGGCAGAGGCAAAGGATACGGTAAGCAGTAAGCAGTAAGCAGTAAGCAGTAAAATGATTTTAGATTTTAAATTCGTAAATCGTAATTCGTAAATCGTAATTGTCTTCTTCATTCCTTCCTCCCTATAATATTATCCAGTATCCCTTCTAATTCCTCTCCGGTAAAAAGTCCTATAAGTATCTTTCTCAATACCCCTTCCCTGTCTATAATAAATGTCCACGCATCGCCCATGGTGACAAAGCCGTAGAGTCTTTTTAATTCCAGAGTCTCTTGATCCGCGCCCAACATATCCTGGCCGCCTGCCATAATAAAAGAGGAATTATCTTTATATTTTTCCGTCTCCTTCTCAAGAAGGTTTACAAGCGAATCACAACGTCTGCACCCCATCGGATTTGGGAGGAGCGTAAGCACAATTACCTTTTTCTCTTGATTTATCTTTTTAAGCATCTCTGTGAGAGGCGCATTCTCTCCAACTTTAACCTTTTGTGTCTTTAACATTTCCTGTGCCGCGTAAGATGCAGTAAGCAGGAAGCAGGAAAAAACGAGGCAAGAGGCAAGAGGCAAGAGGCAAGAGGTGAAGATTTTTTTCTTGCTTCTTGCTTCTGACTTCTGACTTCTGATTTCTGACTTCTGACTTCTGATTTCTGATTTCTGACTTCTGATTTCTGACTTCCGTCCTCTATTCATGTTTTCCATGCTCTCCTCCTTCTCTATGTTTCTTGAGCTGCTTTTGCTCTTGTTCACTAAGTTCCTCTTCCTTTGATTTCTCATGGCCTTCCGTTGCCTCTCCCAACAACTCCTTAATATTTCTTGTAAATGTGTCGCTGCCAACAAATATCTTATAGATAAATCGCACCGTGCCTGTCTGGTCTATAATAAACAGCCACGGCTGGCCTTCCACACCGAATGCCTCTTTCAATTTCACCCCTTCATCCGGAGGGGCGATCATCTTTGCGTGCTCTATCTGTGTCAAAATAAAAACAACGCGATTATCAAAATTATTTGTATCTTTCATAATCACACGGATGTATCTATCCATCCGGTCACACCAGGGACAATGGCTCTGATAACCCAGCATCAGGGCAATGACCTTTCCCTGCCTGTTGGCATCTTCCAATTCAGATGTAACAAGCGGAGCCTTGTCTCCGACTTTGACTTTAGGCTCGCCGCGCGCTATCCCTCTGATAGGAAGGTCGGTGGCGTAAGAAACAGTATGCAGTAAGCAGAAGGCAGTAAGCAGTAAGCAGTAAAAATATGGTTTCAAACCTAACAAAGAGCGCCTTCTGCATACTGCATACTGCTTACTTCCTCTGACTTCTGATTCCTGACTCCTGACTTTTCTCATACAACCCCCTTACTATTCAGAAACTTAGTGTACTTTTTATCAGTTTCACAGATATGATTATTTAGCCAATCCTTTAAGAATTTCATGGTTTCCATGGTCAGCACCGTTCTAATCTGGTCTTTATCAAATTTAGCCTTGAGCTCCAGAGCTGTCTTTGTCAACTCCTTATGCTCCTTTTTCTGCTGAGCATACTCAGGATAACCATGTTTTTGAAACAACTCTTCTTCTGCCTTGAAGTGGTAGACCGTATAATCTATCAGCTCAGATAATATCTGTGCTAAAACATCCCTTGCCTTACCCTGTTTCATAGCATCGTGTAATCTGTTTATAAGGTCAAAGAGTTTCTTATGATGTGTATCGAACAGTTTGATATTCACGCTAAATTCATTATCATTCCATGTCATAAACGCCATATAATAAGACCTCCTTCCGTCATAAGAAAAACAGGAGGGCATGGCTGCCCTCCTGTTTAATCCTGCTATAAATTGTAATAATCATACACCTATTGTCACAGTTCTGCAGCACTTTTCACTGCCTTTGCCGCATCATCATTTGGATGATATTGCATCGTATGGCTTTTCCCCTATCTTTACAGGCTTGCCAAGCGGATACGCATCCAAATCTATACCGCTCCCATCAAGAACGCCGCCATAGGGCCCAACACCATCCTTTTTGGGATGCAGATAGACTACCGCCATCAGGAGACCTCCATGATAAACGCCGTCATTGGTGGCATGCGCAACAATGTGGCAGTGCCATACCCATCTGCCATCCTGATTTGCCTCAAATATATAATCCTTTCTCTCACCAGGGAGAATGGAGACAGAATCGCTTCTCATATCATTATCCGATATCTTATTATTATACGGAGGGACATTCCGTCCATCCCATGCCACCCAGTGAAGGGTATGGCCGTGAAGATGGATATTATGGGGCCAGCTACCCATATTTATAAATCTTACTCTTATCTTCTGTCCCTGTTGGGCAGCAACGACATTCGGGTATTCATCTGTCCATGCATTCCCATTGATGGTAAACAGGTTATAACGGGCAATATTCCTTGGATGACCCACCTCTGCGCTCTGTTTAACTTCAGCAGTAGTTGGGGCAAAACCCTCTTCCATTGAAAATTTTGAGTCCCACTCATCCAACATAACAAGGAGGTCCTGATCAACCTTTTCCTCATTCTTGCTGTGGATGATGATAGAGCCGTAAAGCCCCATATCCATATGCTCATTGGCATTCACATGACAGTGATAGAGATGTGTGCCGACCGGAGACGCCACAAACTCGTATGTAAACTCCTGATCCATCTTCACCGGAACCTGCGCCACATTCATTGTGCCATCGTGGTCATACGCGATAACCGTCGGCCCATGTATATGGATGGTATGATTATTCTTGCTCCTGTTCTTCATTATAACCCTTACAATATCCCCTTCATCAGCAATAATGGTTGGACCTGGGACAACACCGTGGGGGTTTTTATAACCCTCTACCTTGTCGCCCTTCACCTTGTTGCTTGGCACAAAGGCCCATACAGGGAATTCCACACCTGCAATATCCTGCTTGGCTTCAACTGCAGTTATATCATACTCAACGGTCTTGCCTGAGAGTTTTACGCCAAGCTTTTTTGCCTGGCCTACTGCCCACTGGCCTCCCTTGGTCTGGACGTCAACCTTGTTTATTACCTTAGCATGACCTGCCTTTTCAGCCACAGCCACGCTGCTGACGTCAACCAGGAATCTTATCTCTTTAACTGGCAGACCCGGCTTCAATGCCCACACTGACGTTGCCGCAAAACCCATGCAAAATGCCGCTGCGGCAAGCAAGAATAATAATCTCTTCATTTTAACGCCTCCTTTTTTATTTGTAGCTTGCTGATTTATCAGCATCTTTAAAATGCCCACGAGGCACCCAACCGAAGGTTGGGTCGGGCAAACTACATTTTTTACTTCAATTCAAAATTAGCGTGCACAATCCCCTTTGCAGGGACATCCACTTCTTTTGTGAGAAGTATAGGTTTGTCATAAAGCGGTCTTCCGTCATCATCAAGGCCTGTCACCTTCCATGACTCGTGCCACACCTTTAGGGTATATTTCCCAGGCGGAATATTATCAATAACAAAGCTCCCTGTATCATCTGACACAGCCTTATAGGGGTGTTCAAATATATGCACATAGCCCCTCATATGTGTGTGGGAATCACAGGTAATATTTCCCTGACCCACATGTCTCAACTTTCCAACAACCACCTGATTCTGCTTTGGCTGACCCTTATTCAATCTCTGGATGCCTTCCACCTCTATATTGATATTATGGAGAACCGGGTCAGAGTTGATTATAGCCAGTTCTGTACCTTTAACCACGGTAATGACATGCGGGGCAAAGAGACATTTTTTCTGATCAAGGTCAGTCTGCTTCTGCCTTTCTATCTTCTTCCCCTTCTCTATATTCTCCAGATACCCTACCGCAAACCTTACAGCCCCATCCTTGCCGACAACCAATGCCTCAGATGCCTTTTCATCCCCGCAAATATCCTGGTTCTTATTCACCTTGATAGGGGCAAGCTTAGGCGGATTGCCGGTAAATTTCACATGGCCAATTATCTGCCCACCATCCTTTACCTCTATCTCATCATAGGCATAACTAATACTTATCCCCAGAATGAAGACGAAGCCTGTTATTATTATGCTGCGTAGAAACTTCTTCATTAATTCCCTCCTTTCGCATGTCCCCGAGATTTTTAATCGGGGAATTGATTTAACCCTCAAGGCTAAAGCCTTGGGTTACACCCGTAGCTCAAACCTTTAGGTTTGAGACATCCCTTTCACCTCCTTTTAAGATGTATTCCTTTTTAAACAAAATTTGTGCGAAAAATTCGCGCCTACAAATGTAGGCATGGTTTTAACCGTGCTGGTTAGCCTGCAAATGCCATGGTAACGCCATACTTCTCAACATGCTGTCTAAAGGAAATAATGTCTTTGAATCTTTCCCCGCAGATAGGGCATCTGTAACCATCCCAGACCCTGAATAGGTGAGGGTTCCTTAATGACTCTATTTTACCTCTCAGGTATTCCTTTCTTGTTATCTGCTTTATAGATTTTACAGCCTCTATTGTATGCCTCTTCTTTATC
>JACRNJ010000009.1 GCA_016219285.1 Deltaproteobacteria bacterium | reverse complement strand
TGAGGAGATTGCAGAAAATGCCGCATATTGTTAAAAGTTTCTTCCATGCCCCTTCCTGTGCATATGCAATTTTATGAGGCTTTGTCATGTTAGTTCTTAGTAATCACACAAGCATCTCCAGCACACCTTCCTCTGAATCTGTTACTCTTGCGCCGAAAACCGCTTTTGATACGTTCTTCATTATCCACCTGTTGCCTGCCAAAACCCCTGTGTGGTTAATGAGCTTCTCAATGGCGGCCCTGGCATCCTTTATTCTTATTCCCATGCCCTCCAGACCCCTTGCCGCCTCCAGCGCCGCCTTTTTCCCTTCTCTGGTCATCACAGCTTTGCAAAGCGAGTGGTCGTCTGGCAAGCCCATTGCCTTGCCTATCTTCGAGAGTATCCACCCACTGATCATGCCTATCCCTTTTACCCCACCAAGAAGGCTGTATCTTGGAATTATCCCATAAGCAATAGAGTGGGAAAGTCTTATTGCCTCCAAAGGCTCTATCGGCAGATAGCCTTTAATGGCAAGTTCTGTAAGAAACCCTCCAAGCCGAACGGCATTTGTAGGCAACGTTTCAAAATGTGACGGCGCCCTCATGCCAGGCCTTCCGAAACCTCCCATGCAGTAGAAAAGAAGGTTTATAGCATCATCCTCTTCTTTCATGTTCAGAAATTCTACACAGTGACCCCTGAATTTAGACAGAAGCTCTCTTTCTTCTTTCCCCAAAAGATCATCCTCTATCTTAAATTGCGCCCTCAAAAGAGGCCTTATCTTCGGGATTAAAGACTTATATCTATGCGAGCCTTTTGTGTAATCCCCAAGGGCATGCTTGACGCCGAGATAGACATGCGGGTGGACGCAGTTGCTTGCAACAATCCTGCCCTCATATGTCGGGGAGTTATTCCGACAAAGCAGCTCTTCCTTCTTAAGAAAATCCAAGGACTTCTCAAGCAGGCCTGTCCCCTTAAAGGCATACCCCCTGAAATAACTCTCCATGTGCTTAAATGCGCAGGTTGTATCGCCCTTTGACATCATCAACGCGCCCAGCAGCATATAGGCCGTGGTATTAACCGAGAGGCTGTTTATGTCCTTCCCAAGGGAAGTATCAAATTCTCTGTCAAGACAGGAGTTCAGGGCATTTTCAATATATTCTCTTGCCGCAGACTTGATCACTATTATGCTCTCCGCGCTGTTTGTGGTTGAAAATCCGCATCTCCCTGCCCTCCCCTCAAACTGGAGCATGTTTATCGGCGACGGCTCAAAGGAATAATCATTCCTGCCGTTCCCGGTTTGTACTCTTTTTGAACGTGGACAGAGTATGACGGTATCCGCAGGGCTGTTGAATCCGTATGCAAGCGTGCTTGTTGCAATAAGAATTCTAATGCCGTTTGCGCTTCGGTAGCTTATTTCAATAGCCTCCCTCTCGTCCTGCGGCACATCGGCGTTGTGAAATGCGCACATAAAGGGACCGTTTGTCTTTTTCCTCTTTGCCGCCCATGAAGAAGGCACGGTTTTATTAAGGGCCATATAGCCTTTTCCTTCAAGCCCTCTTAACCAACTCCAACCCGTTGTTTTATTATGAGGCACAAGGATTATCTTCTTGTCCGGCCTCGCACGCACAAGCCTGAGCACAGTCTCAAACTGCTCCTCGTCATCCTCGTAAACCACAAATTTCCTGTCAAGAAGTATCGGCCTCCATTTTGACTCGATTACGACTGACGGTTTAAGCCATTTTGCAAGGTCATTTATTCCAGGTATTGTGGCTGACAGAAATATTACGGGGACTCCTTTGCTTAAACAGAACCCTGTAGCCTCTTCCAGAAGAAGGCTTTTCTCCTTGAACTCATCCAGCAGAAAGTGACCTTCATCAAGGACAATCATCTCTGCATCTTCTACCCACCAGACCCTGTTTCTTGCGGCTGCCACAAATGAATCTATGGTAGTCACAACCCCTCCTGCCCGCATGCCGCTGACCCTTGTGTTCGTGTCCCCTGTCTTTATGTTGACCTGCCTGTATTGCCTGAAATCATTGGCAATCTGGTTTGCAAGGGATTTTGTCGGCACCACATAGACAAAATTCGCGACATCTTTCAGGGCAAAGTGGGGGCAGATTGTCTTACCTGTGCCTGTTGTGGATGCGACGATAGCAGAGCCTTTCTTGTAATGGCCGATAAATAGCGACTGGACGGGATTGAAAAAATCCACCTTCGGAAGGAGTTTTGTAAAAGAAAGCCCCCTGTCTATTTTCAGACAATTAACCTTTTCGCCGGTTTCCTCATGGAGGCCTTCGCTGTTGATTTTAAACTTTACCTGCTTTATAGGAATGGGAAGCCTTATAACCTTTGAAGCATCCGCGCCGGCAGTATCGTTCTCCCGTATTGCTTCGCTCATAAAATATGCACCTCCTTAATTTTTACCTTAACCATAAAAAGAAAATCCCCATCATTTTTAAATGAAATGACAGGGATTTTATACAACCTTGGATTGACATTACGCAGACTTTTCAAAACAACCAGGCGCTTTCCCGGGGCAGGTGTTTTCTCCTAACTTCCTGCACTTCTGACAAATGCCGCCTTTTGAAAAAAGCATCCGTTTCTCAATTTCCCGCGAGCTCCTTTTCCACAAGTTGCACAGCGTCTCTTCAGCTTCTTTCCTGGATTCAAAATAAAAGCTCTCCAAGGTATTGCCTTTCTCATCATTGGCATTTACAACCCACCGGCCGCCTTCTTCCACAGGCGTCATATCAACCAAAGCAGCCGGATTATCTTCCATGAAATTCAGCAGGTCTCTGGAAATGATGTCCATCCCTTCGCCGGATGCAAATAAACTCCACTCTCTCGTTTCAACGATTATCCTGCCGATATTTTCTCCTTCTGCTTCTTCTATTGCGGCTGCCTGCGGCGCCTCGTCGAAATACTCGCCTGTTTTCTCCGCATCATCAAAGTCCGCCATTGCCGCTATAATATCAAGGTCGGTCATCTGATAAAGCTTTTCCGATGCCCAGTCTATCTTCTCTTTAGATGTCATGGTGTTGAAATTCTCAGGGGTGGTTGTCTTTACAAGCCCCTGTCTGAGAAATCGTATATAAATCTTTGACATTTTTTATCTCCTTTTACTTTTTTATAAAACTCAGGCGTGAAAACCTCGCCCTTTATGGGCAGTTTAAAACATCCCTCTACCCTCCATTATATTTAAGCTGAGTGCTCACGCAATCACCAGCAAATAAGTCTGTTCTTTTCCCCATGTAGATTGGCTGGTACAGGCTGCCACCTTTGTATGCATATAAATATCTAACCTCAACCACATCCCCACTATTAGGGATTTCATGGTTGGGCGGGATTGTTACATTCCCTACATTTACAAGCTTGCCGCATAGATCGTATACTCCAAGACCGATGCTCCGCTTGTCGTTAATTTTAACAACAACACAAGAGGCGCTTTCCCAAAACTTAAACTTCCTCTGGTCTCCTCCTGTATTGGGTTTGCCGGGGGAATAGCAAGACTCAAGATGTTTAAAAACAATCCCCTCCCCGCCCTGGCTCTTGACTTGCAAGAAGACATTTCTTTTGTCCTCTGTGGTCAAAGCAAGGGAGACAAGTTTGAGTCCTGATGTGAACTTGTGAGTTGCAAACACTTCCTGTAGTTTGTGGTAGGATTCGATATACGATAACCCACGCAAATCAATACCATTGTATTCCAGCAATCCAAATACATAGATGGTTTCTCCTACCGCTTCGCCGTCTAGTAGTAATGATGTTCCTATCTGACGGACTGCTGCATCTACTACAGGCATTAGCGGTACAAAAAAACCTTTTCTGTTAATGCCCTGCGCTATATTGTTTTTGAAAAGGATAAGTCGTCTATCCCCATCGTATTTTTCTTGAGCCCCCCACTCTGAACTGTTGATAAAATAATCTGCTTCTACATCATCACATTCGTTGAGGATCTGGGGAAGAACTCCCGATATTTGATGGTCTTTAATACCCTTCACGATAGGAATGCTTTCATCTAATCCACTTGCGTCGCCAAATACATTACCGCTGATGCCAGGATTCGAAACATACCCTTTTGACATCTTTTCGGATATTAGCCTTTCGTATATTTTCTGAGCCTTGTCCAAAGAGACAGGCGTTTGTGTTTTAGCGCCAAACATTAATACAGCCCCCCGCCTCCCATAAGCGAACTGCACTGTATACCCAGCGGGCCTTCGTCTACTACACAGCAATGGTACACTTTGTCCGATCCACCGCCAAGAAAATGCAGGTCGGCGCATGTTTTAATCTTCATGATAGTTCTGACCTCCTTTTAATCGTTTTCGCAGAAAATTGCGTTGTTTTTGTTTAACAGCAAATAATAATGCCCATTCAGGCAGCCTTTAAATTCAGCGCTGAACCATGCCCTATAAATCCCGTCGTCGCAGAGTTTGGCAGATACCTTGTAATCATATTCGCCGCGCCAGTGATAACTAAAAGCTTCCTTCTTCTCCAAATGCTTTTCTATGGCTTCTATGACATACGCCGGAGCCTTTGCTGCTGTTAGCGTCAGAGTCTTATGACCCTCTATTCTTGGTAACCCAAATTCCGGGGCGCTTTCCCACGCGTCATGGCTCTCTTTGCACTCTTGTTGCTCATATTCACGGAGTCGCTCTTCGGTCACACTCAATGCCTCTTGTTTCAGGTTGTCCCATAGATTGGGGTGAAGGTTTTTTAAGATGTATCTTGCCCACTTTCTTAATTTATCTGCATACCGTTGGGCTGGGGTTCCGGTAACAACCTTTTCTTCCACTATACTTGCATTGGCATAATCGCTTAAATCTTTTACAATAAAACCTGTCCGTCTGCCTCCTTTTGGCAGAACACATAAATTATAGTCATTTTTAAAATAGCGTCTTTTCTCTATCTGCCCATCGGTTTTTGTAAGACGGACAGTGTATGTCTTATTGCTCTCCGGTAATAAGTTTCTCAGCCCCCTGACCGCCCCTGCAAGGGAGCCGCTGAATGAATGGAAATGCGTAATACCTACAACATCTTCGGGAGCATAATAAGTCGATTCTCCGAATATCTTCCCGGTATCAAGGCACGAAACAACAAATCCTTTCTGGCCCGATATGCGACCAGTAAATTCTCTGCTCTTATTTTTTCTCTCGAGCCTTATCTTTGCGGCATTCTCGCAGACGCTCCTCCCATGAAATATTCCAAAAACCAATGTATCGGTGAATGGGCATATAAATGCATACACTGGTTTTATTGTCCCGGTAGTTTCCCATTGATAACGGCTTCTACTGCTTTTCACATCACAATTAAATGCTATCTTATCGCTCATTTACAGCCTCCCCAATAGACCTGTCTGCAGACCACCCGGCGATATCCATGGCAAACTTCATCCAATCCACTGCCTCTGTTTTCTCCACCCTTACCCTGTCTATGGCAAGCGATATATCCGCCTTTTTTGACTCGGCCAGATTATACATATAAGTGTCTATAGTATCTTCGGCTTCAAGATATATGACGTCTAATTTCTCATAATTCGCCCCGATCCTGTTCGCCCTCTTATAGAACTGATAGTGGTCTGCATATGTCCACGAACTATCTACAAATATAACCACTGACGCTTTAGACAAAGTTACTCCCTCGCTGATTACCCCTCTGGTGCATGCAATGACCTGAGGTATCTTATCAGGCTTAAATCCGCATGAAGGGCAGTCGGGGTCAAGAGGTAGGATACAGTCGGGACACTCTTCCTGAAAGAGGCTCAATATTCTGTCTTGCTCATGCTTATCTACGCCGCCGTGAAGCTTCTCAATGGGAACGTCATCCAGCATTTCTTTTATGCTGTCCACCGTTTCTACCATGCAGCTGCCGATAAGCACTTTTCTGCCGTTCCTCACAAAGCCTCTCACAAGATCACTCAGCGTAGAGAGTTTTGCAGGGGTTTTAATCCTGCTGTCTAATAGATGCCCGCATGAAGCAGCCTTTCTGAGCGTCCAGGTTTGAGTCATTACATCATCCTTGGTTATTTCTGCTTCTCCCCTGTTTAGCCGCTCTTGCAGCCAGTTTGCAAAGTCGTCCTTCATACGGTCATACAGACCTCTCTCTTTATCTGAAAGAGCAACTTTTAGCCGTTTCTCAACTATGGGCGGGAGAACAACATTCTTCTCGACCATATAGCTGTCGTTATTTCTTCTTATCTGCCAGGGGTCAAGTAGCTTATAAAAATATTCCAGGTTTTTCACCCCTATAGAGCGCCCCCTGCCGAATTCCTTCTCAAATTCCTCAAAAGATCTGAACGGGAAAAACAGCTTGTCGTTTATAAGCCATTTTAACTGACTATATACGTCAGACACGACCCTATTGGTCGCAATGGTAGCGCTCAACAGGTATCTGTGAGCAGCATCAATGGAAGTTACCGCCCTTCCCCTCTGAGAATTTGGATTTTTAATCTTCTGAGATTCATCTACAAAAACCGTGTTGAGTCTTTGTTTTCTGAGTCTTCTGGTGATAGGAGGAACCCATGTCCTGGCGGAGTAATTGCAGTTTTTGCAATAATTCCCTGTGAATATCCCGCTTTTATATCTCTTTACTTTCCGGGTCGCCAGATAGTATGCCGGCTTTTTATAAACCCAGACCCTCTTCTTGTCCTCTCCCTTTTCTGCAAGATACTGGATTATCTCCACCCTGCTGTTGCAATTAGGGCATACTGCCATAGAACGGGCGGAGTTGCATGGAACAATGCGCACCGAAACTTTTTCTTGGTCTACATCGCTTCCTCTTGCCTGTTTTGTCTTTACATACAAGTCGTTAACTTTACCGGCAAGAGAGTTTTCATCACCTGTCTTCCTGAACCTGTCGTAAAGAATGCCCAGACTCTTATAATGTCTGGCATAGAAGGGACTGGAAGCGGGTCTGCCAAAATACAATACTTCTGCATACATGCCATCGCACCTATCGCCGTTGTAAACATTTCCGCACTTTCCGCATTTTACCCTGTCCAGTGTTTCTTTGCCTTTTATAAGCTGCGTAAAGGCGGTTATCTTCACAGGAGCATAGTGATTCGGGTCGCAGGTAGTGTGTTCTTCGCGAAAGGGCAGCGTTTTATTCCTGACTATGCCAAGACCTTTATAGCCTTTAAACTTTTTGCTGTTGGGGTCTTTGCCTTTAAACTTCACGGAATCCACAAAAACCTTCTTGTCTGTATGTTTGGGCCTTTCAAGGACAACACACCTGTCTCCCCTCCCAAGCGCTTTAAACTCCCTGAGCCAGACTTTCCTGACCAACCTGGGCAAACAGCAGACCAGAGAATTGCCTCCAAGGACTTCAGATAAAAGCACGGCGATTCTTGTTTTGCCAAGACCTGCCTTATGTCCCAATATGGCGCTCCTGCTTACCGCAGCCATTGCCGCATCGTGGGCATGATAATCATACGCAGGTATAGAAAGAGAGTTTATACGGCCTAAATACGCTTCATAGAGGGACTTAATCTTATCAGGGATAGTATTATGTTTTCTAAAACTGTCTAACCCTCCCCATTTTCCCTGCCACCTTGCCAGGTTTACCATATCTTCTATCTGCGTTCTTGAATCAGACAGAGGCGTAAGAGACCTGCCTGTGGCTTTATTCATAAAAGAAACTGCATCTTCAGCAGGAATCACCACCTGTAAAGGAAAGCCCTTTATGGCGTATTTTTTCTTAAGGCGATTATATTTCCTGTGGACGCTATCGGAGATTACAATCTTGAGGTTTAATTCCTTTAGCATTTCTATATACTTATCAAGATTTGTTACTGCATCACGTTCAGGTATTGTGTCCCCTATGCCAAGATAAAACACTATGCCCTCTGCAACAGGCGACAGGGGAGTAAAGACATATCCCTGATCGTTATGAGACAGGGCAACACGGTCCAGCATGAAATCCAAAGCAGGATTTTGGGATATATCTGTTTCAATGAGATTATCTTTGCTCTTTCTTTTTCTACTCCAGTTTCTTCTATGCGCTTTGTGGGCGCCGGCAACAAGTATCAACTGTTCCACTTGAACCTCCTTCCTATTGGTTTTTTGTTTTTCCCGCATACGAAAAACAAAAGGCCGTGTGTAGTTAAAACACCCGGCCTTTCGCTATCGCTCTTACGAGCGTGGCTTTTTGCTTTTTGTATGTTGGTGTTAAAAAAACTGCAGACTAACCGACCTGACTGTCGGCAGGCAATTACTCTATCACTTCTCTCTTTTTAAGCCAGACTGCCAAAATAGGGTCTACAACCCTATATACGGCATCAATTCTTTCAATATAATCCAACCGTTCAAGTTTTTTTACCGCTCCCTGAACTGCCCCCACCGACCCCAGATTATGCCTCGTCATATAATCCACAGCAAACGGCGTTTGAGTAGGCTCTTTAGCAAGGGCTGTTAAGAGCGATATCTGTCTTATTCCAAGCCCCTGTATTATTGCCTCAAAGAGAGGTTTTTCCTCCTCAATCAATCTCAAAAAAGCGCCGTGCAATTCTTTATCTGCTGCCTGCGTATCGGTCAACTCAAAAGTATGATAGGCCAACTTTTGTGCGTAATAGGGATAGCCCATAGTCAGGTCGTATATCTTTTGAGAGATTTCCCTGCTGCACGACTTGCCTTGGGATTTAAAACGTTCTATTAAAAAAGAGATTAAATCATCCATAGGCAAGGGAGACAGGTGATAATTAACGGCGCTCTTATAAAACGGCCTTTTTCTGTCATTAAACATATCAGATAGAATTCTTCTTCTGCTTCCAACAAAGAAATAAGACGCATTGGAGTGATTTTGGATATGCGAGCGCATTACCCCTTCTATTGCGTAGGCATCCTTCAATTCTACTATTTCCTGAAACTCATCAAACACTATATGGCAAAGAGCGTTTTTTCCTGCTGCAAATTTCCCCAGTCCGGTCATGGCATCCTCTATGAGTTCTATCCCTGTTTTACCTTTTGATATTTCTACAGTGATAGAATAGCCGGACTCTTGATCCGGACGCACAACGGGTCTGAGCAGAGAAAAAAATCTGATTGCCTTATCATAAAGAGACTCTTGCTTATGAGTAATCCGATAAACCTCAGACGCAAGCTTTGCAGCGACCTCTTCACCAGATGTTACACCGAAAAAGTCAGCATAAAGTGTCGCGCTTCCCTGATTAGACAGAGCATGTTGAACTCGCCGAACAAGAGAGGTTTTCCCATACCTTCTGGGGGAAATCAAGGTAACATTAGCTCTGTTATTAGCATGGCTAATCAGCTCTTCCAATTCTTTTTCCCTATCGCAAAAAGCAGCATCAATCGGCAATGTCCTGAAATAAAATGGGTTTCTCACAATCTCACCTCCTTTTATTGTAATATAATTATTATATATCAATTATTGTTAGATAATAATATATAACATACTGATTGTCAAAACATTTCTGCTTATTGTAATCTCTCAAAGAGAACCTTTTAACAATTATGGCTCAAAGACAACTTTGCCGCACTGTGCGCACATATCGGCTTCTATTCCAAGGGAAGATGTCTCGCTAAAAAATCCGTTAGGGTCATAAAACCCTCTCTTGAAATATTTCCTTATAACGCTGTCCTGTTTTGTCAGGTCGTTGTTGCATTTACTGCATGTCAACTTGTTAGCTGGTAAAATATGAAAAAATATGCGATACTGGAGACAATATGCGGGAAGTAGATACGGAACAATCCATCAGGCAAATTATCAAAGGCTCAATTAAGGCATATACCGAAGGGTTTGAATCTCGCCATGTGGGTGAAGTTGATGACCCTGATGGCACTATAAACATGAAAATACATAATATTTTTATTGCTGCCTTGGGTGAGGAGATACAATATTATACGGCTCTTGTCAGGTCATTGGATAGTTCGCTTGGCAATATGCTTGAAGGCATGGCAATAAACATTGCGGAGTTGTTTTACGAAGTACATAGAAATGTTGAAGGCCCGCTTTATCCCGAACAAACAAGAGTAATAGCTGAGTTGCTGGAGGCATATAAAAATAGCAACAATCCATTAAGACCAGATGTTTTGCATTATAAAAAACTTTTAGAGTCTGACAAATCCACTGGGGCATCAGTTAAAACTCATGTAAGTGATTACTATTTAATTGATAAGGAAACAAAGAGGCATTATTTAATTGAACTAAAAATTGGCGGTGATTTGGACAATAAGAAGGCACGCTCTGAAAAAGAAGCTATTTTTGAGCAGTATGCTATTTTAGCCAATACACTGGGTGAGAACGCAGATATTAGATGTTATTTTGCGACAGCCTATAATCGTTTTGGCGAGGGAAAAGAGTGGAAGCAAACAAGGGTTTTGCAATTTTTTTCACCAAGAGAATTGCTTATAGGTAGAGATTTTTGGAACTTTGTCTGTTGTAGTGATAAAGGCTATGGTATTGTTTTGGACGAATATAGAAGAACGCTTTTTTCATTGGAATTTAGAAAAGACTTACATGAAATGGCTCTTTACAAAAGTTTAAATGAACAACTAAAAATGGTGGCGTAGACTGATGACAAAAGTTGAAGCAATAAAAAAAGTTTTAGAAGATAATGGAGGTATTGCTGTTTGGAATATTATTTATAATCAGCTTGAAAAATATTATCCAAATATTAAACGACAAAAAGATTGGAAAGCAGGTGTAAGAGGTGTTCTATATAGAGACATAGGAAAGTCTTTTAAAATGCTTGATGAAGGTGTTATTTCGCTTATTGATTATGATGAAAATAAATTGGCTCTAAAAGAAGAAATTGGAGAGACGACAAAAAGTATTCAAGCAAGCATTAGAATTGGTCAAGAAAAATTCAGGAAAAAACTTTTAAAATATTTAAAGTTCTGTCCAATAACAGGTATTGATGACATAAGAATATTAGTTGCAAGTCACATAAAACCTTGGGCAGTATGCAATAATAACGAAAGATTAGATGTTTTGAATGGGTTTGTTTTTAGTCCTACAATTGATAAACTTTTTGATAAAGGGTTGATAACCTTTGAAAACAATAAAGAACTATATATTTCAAAAACTTTATCTGAAACAAATATCAAAAAAATTGGTTTAGAAGAAGGTAAGAAATATAATCAATTGCCGATTATTGGAAGGATTAATTACATAGAATATCATCGCAATAATATTTTCATTGAAAGTTAAAACTCAATTTATGGTTTGGCACAAAACAAATCCTGTTCCTAAATTTAGGAAGGCTGGCTTTCTGAATAGCTGTGAGATGATAGTGTGCATGTGGAATAAAGGACATACATGGAATTTTGGCAAACAAAGCGATATGCACAATTTTTTTGAAAGCTCAATTTGTATGGGACCTGAGCGACTTGATAATCCAAAACATCCAACTCAGAAACCAGTAAAACTTTTAAAACATTTAATTAAAATAGCATCAAAGGAAGGAGATATTGTTTTAGACCCATTTATGGGGGTTGGCTCTACTGGAGTTGCCGCTTTAAAAATGAATAGGCGATTTATAGGCATAGAAATAGAAAGAGATTATTTTGAAGCGGCAAAAAAGAGATTACAACAGTCTCAAAATACCCTATTTGATAATACGCCAGTGCTTCCTTCCAACCCAACCTTGTGTTATTCAGAAAACAAATAAATCAGCTAACAAATCGCTTAACACCGATGCTCATTACGCTCCGCTTCATTCGCACGGGTTAGCTCAGTCGTTATTGTTTTTACCGGCATAAAAAATTCCTCCTGTCTCAAAATAAAAAAGGCCGGGCATAATATGTCCGGCCTTTTCTGATTAACAGCATAACTCCTGCTTTTATAGCTTTCTTGACACAGGCCTCAGCTCCTCTATCCTCTCATCTATTTTCCCCTGGCTCATCTTGCGATACTGAGGCGGAAGCAGGCTTAAGTCGTTAACCTCTTTCAGGGCAAGAAGCGTGTAATATTCCGTAGTAGAGAAATCGGGCTTAAGTGCAGTTGAGGCGTATATAAGGTCTTCCGCAGCAATATAGTTGTCGGGTAAGGAAGAAGTATTACTACTCCCCCCTCCCCTAAGAACCGTGCTTGAGAGTTTCCCCTCACACGGCTCAAGCCTGTATTAGCCAACTTTCGCTGACCGATTACGATTTTGATAATTACTATGCAGTTTTCTATGGCAATTTCCATGCAGTAAAACCAGATTATCCAGAGTATCTTTACCGCCAAGGATACGAAATGTTTTATGATGAATATTTCGCTCATCCTCTCTGGTAATTATCTTTTGCTTGCATTCAGGGCATATCCCCTTTTGCCTTATCAAAAGACTTTTAACTCTATCCCCTATATCAGGGTCAGTCTTTATCTTTTTTGAATATCTTTCTTCCAGATAAAGTTCCCAATCCATGTCATAGGGATTTACATCTGATTTTATCTTGATGTGTCGTTTTATCTTTGTATCAGAAGCATTGATAAGTTTGTAAATCCTTATCTCATTATCTTCTTTAACTTCACATCCGAACACCCAATTTCTGTTATCAATTTTCAAAAAGTATTTCTCTTTTATCCATTTGATAGGTTTGTTTGGATGTCTGCGCCTTGACCATTGCCATAGGGCTTTCCAAATCCAGGCATTTAATTTAGAGTAGGATTCTTTAGATATTATATGTCTGTGAAAGTCAGCCCATCCTCTTATTATGGGATTTAATTCCATAATAAGGACTTCTTGCTTTGAGGTCTTGTGGTTGGAGATGACAGATTTAATCTTCTTATAGACATTGCTAAAATTTTCTTTAGCAGGTTTAATTAGAAGTTTATCTCCATATTTCCTTACATTTTGACCTAAAAAATCAAAACCGTCTGTGATATGAGTGATTTTAGTCTTTTCAGGACTTAAAGATAATCCTCTTTCCTGTAAGTGTAGTTCTACCACTTTCTGGATTTCTTCAAGGATTTCTTTTGTTGCTCCTGTAATTATAAAATCATCTGCATATCGGGTGAGATTTACTTTCTTATCTTTAAATATCTTTAGTTTCCTTTCAAGCCCATCCAGAGTCATGTTAGCCAGTGTAGGCGAGATAATTCCACCTTGAGGCGTTCCATCTTCTGTTGGGAATAGCCTTGATTTCTCTATATATCCCGCCTTTAACCATTTATTCAGAACTTTCTTGTCAATAGGTATGTTCTGCAATAACCACTTGTGTGATATATTATCAAAACATCCTTTGATATCACCTTCTAAAACCCATTTTGCTTGGTTCTTTTGGGAGAGAGCAATAAAGCATTGTTCTATAGCGTCGCTTACTGCCCTTTCCTTGCGGAAGCCATATGAGTTTTTGTCAGCTAATGTCTCTGAAATTGGGTCAAGGGCTAACTGGTAGAGAGCCTGCATTGCCCTATCTTTTAGGGTAGGTATGCTTAAAGGTCTCTTCTTACCATTTGCTTTTGGGATATATACTCTTTTCAAAGGCATTGGTTTATATCCTTTGATTTTGAGTTCAATTACTGCTTTGGATTTGTCTTCCGGCGTTGAGCATGTTTGTTTATCAACTCCAGAAGTTTTACTGCCTTTGTTATCGCACACCTTTCTGACAGCGGTTGCTTTTGCTGAGAAAGAGTGAGTCAGCAGCCTTTGTAAGGCTTTCACCTTATTCCAGCGGCCTTCTTTCGTAGCCTTAACGATACGCACTTGCAGCCCTTTAACATTTTGGCTGCATTTTGCCCAGTTGATACTGTGCCATGCAGCCTCTCTATTGGAGGGTGCACAAGCTGAATTTAAAACTTCTGCTTTCATTTGCTTTCCCTCCTTTAAGGGTTCTTTAAGTTATCTCGTTATTACAGACCTATCGGAAGTCTGCTCCCTTTCGGGCAGGATAATATTTCAATCCCTATCCGTCTTATTACAGGACGGCCTTTGCTTTTTCCGATTTCCTATACCCTCATTTACAACAGCATTCCTTGCGGTCTGCCTGCCTTTTGAGGCGTAAATAAGGGCTTACCTTGTTCTGAATAAATGATATGAATGAGTTAGGTTCTGCCTATTCACCGATAGTCTTTTATTTCCGTATTGTCAGGGAGAAAGACAATATCTGACTATTTGCCTTTTGGCTAAAGCCTGTCAGCACATTTGGCTTTTCGGATATAACGGTGTTTATCAGCAGTTTACATATGTTAACCATGTCATTCTAACCAGCGTCTTTTCTGCATTTGTGCTTGCAGATTAAGCTACTTTGTCTCCATAGCTTCAGACGAATTCATTACTGTAAACGCCTGTATGGATAGGTTCGCACTGGGAAAACAGTGGGCTTCATTAAAGGAATTTTTCCTTTAGAAACAATCATTTATTCAACTTCAAGTCGCACTCTCCCGTTATCCTCTGCCGCTTCATACGCTTTTATAATAGCCCCCTCAAGGTCAGACCCGACCCATTTATCCGTCAGACGGGCCGCCTCTTTATAATCCTCATCTGAAAGCCTTGATTCTATGCCAAGTTTGTTTTCGGCAACGGCCTTTAGAATCATAGCCCGTTCTTCCGGCGCAGGCGGCATAAAGGCTATCTTTTTATCAAACCGCCCGAACCTTTTCATGGCCGGGTCAATAGTGTCGGGCCTGTTCGTAGCGCCCAGAAAAACGACCTTTCCCCTATGGGTAGTATCTGATGAGAATTCAAGAAACCTTTTAAAGACCCTGCTTGACACCCCGGAGTCTCCGCCGCCTCCTCTGGACATGGCTTGGTCAATTTCATCTAAAAGGCAAATAGTGGGGTGCAAAGACTCAATGGCCTCAAACGCCCTTTCAAGGTTTCTTTCTGTGGCCCCCACGTATTTGTCAAAAATGCGCGCCATATTGAGGATGACAAAGTTTACAGAGGCCTCTTTTGCAGTCGCTTCTGCCAGAGCAGTCTTCCCTGTGCCAGGCGCCCGCACATCAATATCCCCAAAGGAGTTCTTTTTGAATTGCCATCCATAAGGGGTTTTATAACTGACTTCCGCATAAAGTCTTTAAGATATTCCATCCCGCCTATAGCCTCATACCCCCACTCAGGAGTCCTTATCTGCAGGACATTGCCGTATTCAGACAAGACTATCTCATCTTTCCTTCTCTTGATAAGGTCTTTGTCTATAGGAGCCCCGTCCTTTTTGGCCCTCATGATAATATCCACAACATGTATCCTGCCGAGCCCTGCAGTAAGATTGGCAAACTCGCCGTCTGAAAATCCTTTTTCCAGTTTGTAGCTATACTTGCCTTTGGCGGCCTTCAGGAATTTCTCTCTGTCCTGTCTGGAAGGCAGTGAAACGGCTATAGGCTCTATTCTGGAGCTGGCCTCCAGAATGGGCGCCGAAACCCTGTTCTTTGCCGATGCCACCATGATTACCATATTGCCCAGGCCGGCTATGACAGGATCTTTGGCCCACCTGAGAATCGTAACAAGGGCTGTTCTATCCTCTCCGCCGAGACTGTCCCCCGGAGGAAATATAGTATCGGCATATTCAATAACGACACTGAACCCCCTGAAAACCGCATCATCAGGGGCAGCCTCTTTTGGGTTCTTCTTGAGCGCCGCCTCAAGAAGTTCCAGGGCAGCCACAGGCTCCTTGGGCAGAGGGGACTGAGTCCCGCTCATGCCTGGAAATGCGACAGCGCTGGGAGCAACTGCGCTCATAAACAACTGGCGTCCCTTTTCAGTGCAGAATGTTATGCCTTCCGACCTGTTATAATAAACAACCTCTTTGCCCGCAGCCGTTAGCAAAGAGGAGAGATATGGTTTTAATGTATTAAACTCTTCCACATAATCATACGTAGCCCCGTGGAAGAGAAACGTATGGGCTATGGACGCCTCATACATGTCTTTAAACCTTTCTATGCATTCCGGTTTTTGCATTTTTTATCCTCCTATTATCCGCACAGACTTTCAAACTGCGGAGAAACCTGAATCCCGCAGTTTTTAAGTCTGTTTTTTAATTTCTCAAGGAATTCGCCTCCATGAGGGGTGTGCGCCTTAACAAGTATATTTTGGTTTGACACAAAGACCTCAATAAATTCAGTTTGTTGTGTCTTTTTCACAAGCCTTGACTGTCTCTTTTTCATAGTTGTCCTTTCGTACCAGTTCTTTACAATCAAGGGCAATTCCTGCCTTGCTGAGGGCTTCTATAATCCTCTGCGCCTCAACAATACAGTCGCTCCCATGAAACCCATTCAGACTGGTATTTATTTTGCCGTCTTTTATAGTAAAAATAATCCTTTTCATCTTCGGGCCTCCTTCATAGCCTTCCCCATTATTTTTATGAACTCTTCCTCATCAACTATGCGGCCTGATTGATAAATATCAACGTCATCTGCGCGCTCTGCATTGTCTCTAACATCACGGTCTATTATATAGATGACCGCATCACAGGTTGAGGTGACAGAGGCCAACATACCCTTGTCTATCTCAATCAATATTTTTGGTTTTGTCATTTTGCGCCCCCTTTTTATTATTTTTATCTATCTTGATGCCTCTATTGTAACAACCTGACCTGTGTCCTTTACTGCGACCTTAAACCCCATAGAGGGCAGGGTTTTCGCCAGGGCGCTGCCGTAGTAGGTGTCAAGTATCTTGTTCTTGACTCTGTTAAACTCCTCCTGCTTGCCGTAATTGTCGCCGACAAACATGAGCTTCCCGTTTATTATCTCTACCCCTATACCGCTTTTTAATTTTGGGGTCGTGATGGCCGCAAGGACCTTTTTGTCCGCCCTGTTATTGTATTCAGAAACTCTGTCTGTAACCTTGCCGCCTAAAAGACCGGCAGCGTAATTCATCACTTGCAGCAAAAGCGGCTGGTCTACATTGGTTATTTGAGTATCATATGATGCTATATGAGACATATATTTCTCCTTTTTGAATTGTATTTATAAAACTTTATAACACTCTTCTGCTTATCTTCTATGCTCAATTACCTCCAAAACACCAGACCTGTAATAAGCGCGAATGCTTGTTTTGTTGGGCGCATATACTTCTTGCCACCCGCAATGCTTTAACTTAACCAAAAATCTTTTCAGGACATCCATAAACGGAAACATCCATCCGCCTCTGGGGATACCGCGCCTGCTGTAAGAATTATTCTGCAGCTCCCGGAAAACCACATCCTTTTCAGACTGGTTAAGATTGTGCCGTTTTTCAAATAGCGAGGAAATATAGTCCCCTATTAGTGTTTCTAAAGGCGGCACATCCCATTTTACAAATTTGTATGGCGTCAACATAGATTCAGCCTCCTTTTATTATTTTTAGTATTCTTCTTAAAAAAAACAAAAAAGCCCCAGGAATAAATCCCAGGGCTTTTTTGTAAACAGCGCAGCTATACTCTCTTACGCAGACAGCGCTACGGTTTTCAATGCTTTGCCGGTCTTAATCACCATCTTGTCTTTGCTTACCTTTATGGATTTTACATCAGATGGAGACAGACCCAGATCCCAAACGCCGCCGAGGATTTTATCAATATCACAACACCCTGTGATACTCGCGATATCCTTATACAAGTCCTCATCGAAGTAATGTTTCTGGGTATCCCACGTGTCGCCATCATCACTGTAACAAACATTATCAAACAGCACATCGTCTATACCCCACACAGAATCCGGCTTGTCTATGTATAATATACAAATGCTGTTATTATCGTTTGTAACACCAGTAACACCGACGACATTTATCTTCTTTTCCGATTTAATCTTGACCTTGTGCCATGTCATGTTTCCTTTGTACCTGCCCCTATTAACAGGCTGTATATGAACAACATATTTTTTTGTCTTAATCTTCAGCCATGAAGGGCTGTTTACCACATCCTCTGATCTAAGCAATACGGTTCCGACTTGCTTATTTTAATTTCTTTAAAATCAGGATGTGAGGGGTTTAAAACATAATTATATTCCACAGGCACAATTACAGACGGCACCTTTAACACGGCAAAGCGTGCAGCCTCTAGCCATCCTGACCCCATCTCTTTTGTTGAATTAGGCGCTGGCTCGCTTCTCCAATCTGCCGGCAGAACATGAGCTCTTACTTTATCTATCCTTACATTTTGAGGAATATGCACCTGTATATAAGCAAACCTTATATCTTTTCCTTCAAAACCAAGATGTACGAATTGCTCAAGTATGGACAGAGAGAGACTCTCACTTATATATACAGCAGGAATCCCCCGATGATTCCATCTGCCACCGTAAAGACGAGCGCCTTCTCCTGTAAATGCATCCTTTATGTGAGTTTCTTTAATAAGACGCCATGCCGTTATCATGAAATGACACCATACTCAATCCGCCCTAAAAGGTCTTCCACTTCTCTCGTACCGGCGTCTGTGGTTAATAAATTAAGGGGGATTCCCCCGTCTAATCCTATTTGCGGCCTGCGCAGCCATTCCATTGCCTGCCTTTCTCCCCCCAGCACATTCTTTGCAAATACCAATATCCTTGTTATCCTGTAAAGTCTGTCGCTGGCAACAGGCGAAAGTTTTTGGGATAACTTTTTCAACCTGCTTAATGTCCTTTTGCTTATCCCTAATGTATTTGCAAATTCCTTATCAGTCAGATGCAGAGCTTCCTTTATATGTTCCCCGGCGCTAAACGGAATACCTTCACGTATTAGCCGATCAACATCCATCGGACCTTTTAGAATGTGCCCTGTTAATTTTCTACCTCCCAGTATCTGGGATATTTGGTTTTCTGTTTGCATACTACTTACCTCCTGTTGTCATTTGACATCATTATAGCAGTCAAATGGCAAGCAGTCAACTGAATTTTGGGCCCTTCCTTAAGTCTCGTATCTGACTCCTCCATCCTCAAAAACTATCCTTGCATCGGCCATCTCCTGCAGTTCGGTTGAATGCGTTATGAAAAATTCCCTCTCATAACCGCCCAATTCCAGAGTGCGCCTTTTCATAAGGAGATATTCTTTCTTTTTCTGCGCATCAAGTGCGCCGTCTTTCTCATCCGTAAAGAGGGTTAGCGCCTCTCTGCCGGCCTGCTGCTTGTTGTAGAGGCCTATGGCCTTAGTAACGGCATCTTCTATCCAGACCTTCTCGCCTCCTGACATATCAAGCAGGCTCTTTCCCTCGTTTTGTTCGGTATCTATAACCCTGATATCAAACACTTCTATTATGTCGCCTGACCCGTCTTTCTTTAGCCTCGTAGTCTCTATCTTTACGGCGAATTTACTGCCAAAACAAACAAGCAGCTCATTGGCTATGCCGGAGATCGCCGGGCCTGCGTCATCTATCTCCAGGGCTATCACACCATCCCTGCCGAGGGCTTTTTCAAGGATTGCCCATTCGGTTATGTCCGTATCTATAGCCGCCGTCTTTTCCGCAAGAGATTTCATCCTGCCGTCTGCAATCCGGATATTTTTTAGCGATTCCTCTATGGCGCCATATTCCGCATGAAGACGCGAGAGACTGTCCCTTAGTTCGTTTAACTCTTTGGCTTTTTGAGCCTTTTCTTTTTGAGCCGAAATAAGAGTCGCCGATAGGGACGCATCAACAGATAATTCCGCGATGCTTATCTCTTTATGAAGAGAGAGTATGGTCTTCCCCATTTCTTCAATCTCTTTTTCAACTTCCCTCAACACCTGGCTTTTCTCATCTGTAAGACCGGCCAACTCGTTGTTGAGTTCGGTCAGGACACTTTCTGCGGTCTCAAGTTCAGACAGCAATACCGTATACTTTTTGATCCCGGCGATGTTTTCTTCAAGCGCCTGAGTCTCCTTCTTTTTAAGCCCCATTTCTGCCCTGATACCGGTGAGTTCCGCATTCAACACGGCAATCTCTTCTGCAAGACCGGTTATTTCAGGGTTTTCTGCCTTTGCGGATGCAAGCGCCTCTTCAAGGCTTTTAAGACTGTCTTTGGCCTGGACAGCATCTTTTATAAACTTACAGGCTGCCGACATAGGCGACTCAAGACACGGCACCCCTTCAAGCTTTAAGGCCTCTGCCTTGGCCCTCTCCATGTCCTTTTCTGCCTTTTCAATGGCATACTTGCGGGCAATATTCAGGGCATCAAGTTTTTTGCCATTCTCAACAAACTTGCTGGAGAGCGCCCTTTCCTTCTCGTCAAGAGACGTTAAAGACCGTTTGAGTTCATCTAATGCAGCAGAGAGACCCTTCTCCTCTTCCACTTTTTCCCTTATGACATGCCCGTTATCGGCGATTTTACGAACCCTTTCCAGCTTTTTGGTCTTCTCGTCTATCTTCTTGCCGTACTCCGCCTCCCTGGTCTTACGGGAAGCAAAAAGCGCCTGCTTCTTTGTGTCATTTCTGGCAGCCTCTTGTTTGAGCCTGGCTATAGCGGCCTGCGCTGCTTCATTCTTTACTATACCGGCAGAAATACCCGCTATACGGCTGTCTGTTTCTGCAGACTCTTTTTCTTTAAGCTTACATTCATTATCAAGAGAACTCATCTCGCCGCTTATTGTCCCGAATCTTTTCTCTTTATTTTCCTTTTCTTTAATAATGCCGGACAAACCGTCTATCTCGCCTTTCAGCCTGTCCCTCACAGACAAGAGATGTTTTTTGACCTCTTTGGCCTTTTCTCCCTTTTCCCTTATCTCATCAAGCCCTAAAAGGTCTTCAAATATTTCCTTGAGTTCTCCCTTAGTATGGGCTGACAAAGGCTTTGAGTTCTGTGCTCTGAAAACCGAAAGGAAAAAGAGTTTTTCGCTTCCCATAACAGACTCAATGGCAGCATCATAAGAGGTGGTTTTGCCATCTTTATTTATAGATAGCCACTCGCTGCCATCCTGTCTATATAGGTAAGCCTCCTGCTTTTTCCGGTCCACATCTACATGAATAACAGACCTATAAACAACTCCTCCATGCTCAAATACTAACTCCTTTTGGGCGTCCGGCCCCTCGCACAGGTCGTAGAAAGAGCTGCCAGTTCTGGAAGGAAACACCCGGAAAGGATGAAGGTTATCCAACGTGGTGGTCTTGCCTTTCCCGTTTGGTCCGACAAAAGCAATCAAACCGGCTGGCAGTTTGGTAAAGTCTATGTCGAGGGTATCAAGACCCATTCCCCTCTTGATGCCTTTAAAACCTTTTAGTTTTGCGCGAATAAGTCGCATGTCTGCCCCTCCTCCCTGTTGTTGATATTACCTGCGGCTTCCACCTTTTCGGCATCAAAAGAATTGCTATCATTGATTGCAGAGATTATCTCCTCTGGTTCTTTATCCAGAAGCAGCGCTTTTATCAGAACTCCCTCCGGCAGGGTTTCCCCTACTGTTTCAGCCCATTTTCGCACTTTATCCTCAAGGCCGCGCATCTTGCTTATGCCTTCGGCCCTGACCCGTTGTTTAGCGACAACGGTCTTCTCTATCTTCACTGAAACAGCCCCTTCCTTTTCAAGGGCAGTCTTAATGGCTTCATCATTCACTTTATGCAGGTCGTCTTCATTCACTTCATACCGCACCCTGACAAGCGAATCTTTTAAAACCTCCTTGTCTATGGAATTCAGGTCATCTGGGCTGGTTATATCAAGCGTAACCATCTTCCTGGCAGGCGTGGTTATAAATCTTGACCTTACTTCGCTGCCAATCACATGCAACCAGAACCCCTTCTCCTCTGTTTCGCCGAAGTTCAGCCTTGTTATAGAACCGGCATAATAGATGTTCTTAAAGCGCTGCGCCTTATGGATATGTCCCAGACAGACAATATCCGCATCAGCCATAGTCAGGTCGCTTATGCCGAATTCAAGATCCTTACCCACAAGCTGCTGCCCTGTTGACAGTTCCGAGCCTGTAAGGCTGCCGTGCCCGGCCACAATAGTCGGAATGCCCTTTGCCCTCATCTCCCTGTTAACCGCCCCCCATGCCTGAAACACATCTCTTAAAAGGTCTGTTGCATGGAGGTTTGAGCTTTCTATATCAAGACTCATACCGGCCAGAATATGCGCCTTTGATACAGAAGGAAGGCAGGATATAAGCGCAATAATATCCTTGCCGTCCACAGCGCCGACAACTCCCGGGATAAACGGTTTAAAACCGCCTGATGTCCACGCCACCTGCTCAATGGAATCTGCAACATAGATCGGATAAGCAGTATCTATGTTTTTAAAGATATGCAGGCTGTCGTGGTCGTGGCTGTTCGTGCCTCTTATGAGCAGCACAGGCGCCAGACTGCCCAAATTTACAACAAAATCTACGGCGCTCTTTACCGCAGGACTGTCCAAAGACACCTTTTCATCAAACAGGTCTCCGGCGAGGACAGCTATGTCAGGCCTTTCTTTTTCAGCCGTATTTAATAAATAGCCGCAGCATTTGACAATATCGGTCAGGACAGCTTCATCGTTTGCAAAATGCAGGTCTGCACAATGTAGTATCTTCAAAATATTAACCTCCTTTCAGATTAAAAAATAAAAAAGGCGGGGGATAGCATCCCTCGCCTTTTTGTAACTTTCAAATGTGATAGTGGTACTTATACCAATACCAGTTCTATGTTGTTGCTACAAGGATATCAATAAGACCCCCTCTTTGATTGCCCTTTCTTGTAATGACTCGGTAAAGCCTGACCTTGAAAAAAGCATGTAGTATTCCTTCCTCTTTCCGGTGTTCCACTGCACAAGGGTTGCCTTTTTCTTGAGATGCTCCATAATATCGAGGCCAACAGGTTTTTTACTCCACTTCGCCTCTCCAAAATATATTTCTCTGTTTTCCTCATTGAGAGCTACAATATCTATCTCCTCATTCTTGTGCCACCACCTGCCGATAGAAGTAAACCGTATTTTACCATCCCTTAAAAGCTCCACGCAGTGTTCCTTGCAGACATCCTCAAATACAAATGAAAGATGCTGTTTAAAGGTTTCCTTTATCATCCGTAACACTTCATTAGCTTTTCCGATCTCAAGCCTGCCTCTGTTTGGAAAGACATATTTAAACCAAAATTCAAAGAAACGGTCGTGAAATTTATAAAGACCTAGCTTGCTTTTCTCAGGATATTTTTCTGTAACCGGAACCTCTTTTTCTATAAACCTCAGACTTTGAAGTATTTCAAGGTATCGTGAAAGGAGGCTCTTTTCGAATCCGGTGTCGTTAATAATCTCTGACAGTTTCCTCTTACCCTGGGCTATAGACCTGAGAATAACAAAATAGTTCCTCGGTTCCCTTAACTCTTCGCGCAAGAGATATTCCACCTCATTATAAAGAAACGTTCCCCTGTCCAGTATAAGTTCCTCTACGTTCCGGAATATATCTTTTCCTGGATTCAGTTTTTCAAGATAGGCCGGTATGGCGCCTGTTACACCGTAAATCGAAATCAGCTCATCCGTGACTTTATTCGGGAAAAACTCTTTTAGGGAAGCAAATCCCATTTCTCTTAGTTCTAATGTCCCACTCCTTCTCCCATAAAGCGGGGCCTTATAGAAGAGTACCTCTTTTTCCATCATCCCAATGCTTGAACCCATAAGGATAAGGAAAATTTTGGTATCTTTAAGGTATTGGTCTATTCCTTTCTGGAATATCGTGGAAATCGCTTTATTGGAGTTTACGAGGTATGGAAACTCATCTATTACAAGAAGCATTCTCTTCTTACAATGCCTCTTTAGGTAATCGAAGAACTGATACCAATCCTTAAATCCTGTCTCGGCAAGAAAGGGGTCATTAAAGAAAATGCCGACCTCTCTTCCGAGATTTCTCAACTGCTCATTTTCCGCCACACTATCGGCAAGAAAGTATATGACGGGCTTATCCTTTATAAACTCCTGGATAAGCCGCGTCTTTCCAATTCTTCTTCTGCCATAAACAGGGATAAATTGGAACCCTTCTCCCTTGTAAAATCTATACAGACTTTCAAGCTCGTCTTTTCTATTAACAAATTTCATCTTAAACCTCTCACCTCAAAAGTATAATCGTCATTAGTATAATATGGATTATACTTAAATGCAAGCCTAAATCCCTACCGTGGCTAACGCCTCTGTTATGGTTCGGGATCTCTTTTCATCCATCCCCATAACGGCATTTCGTATCTTGTCCGCAATGAACATCCTTACAGGTAGAGGGATGTTGCTGCTTTCCCTCCTGACTATTTCGATAAACTTCCCCTCGTTCTTGCAGGCAATTTCCAGCAACTCTTTAAACTCAGTATATTTTCTTTTCATCGTCAACCTCCTTTTTTATTTGACGGATAATCCGGTTTGTTTATATAAAGACAAATAAAGAGAGTGCACAAACTCATCGAAAGTGCATTTGGGCGTACCACAATGTGTATGCCCTGCTCCTTTCAAAAGTAATGTGAGTGAGTTTCCTCCCCAATCAGAGCAAAAACAGACTTGATGACCGCTATCACTGTCATCACCACAACGCCTAACAATTTCTTTTATTATCTCCTTACACTTTTCTTCTGTTGTAAGCATGTTTTCTCCTTTACTTTAAAAATAAATAAAAAAGGGCGGGGGATTTCTCCCACGCCCTTTCCCAAGCCAAACCGGAAGAGGCTTCTTATCGTAAAGTTTCCAACGCAGCTATATGTTCTCCCTTCTGAATCCGCATTATTAATTTGCCTGCCTCATCATGTCCATTAAGGCCTGTAATCAGCTTTTCTATGTCAGCCTTTTCTATGCCTCGTTTTAGGGCGACCTTTCTTATTGCGTTCTTCTGCGGTTCGCCGATGGCTTCAACACTTCCCGGCACACAAGGTTCCTTTTGTTCTTTTGCCGCGTCTGACTGCGAATCTATAGCCGTCGGCCCAGGCAGGGAGCCGCCTTTTTCGCCCTCTTTTATGCCAGCCTGCATGTCCGGCATTTTCTCTTTCTCTGCATGTGATGCTTTTGACGGTATTTCTGTCTTTCTCGGCTCCGTCAATACGACACCGGATTTATCAGAGGGTTTTTCGGGTGTATTCTTTCCTTCCAACAGAGCAGCCGCCTTTTCACCCCTGGCAAGCGCCCTTGGGGTCTCCAGTGATGCTGCAATCTCCGCAAGGTCAATATCGCTGTCAAGGGTAATTTCCCACTGCTGTGTCCTTTTCTTTGTCCCATCAGGTTCACGCCTGTATCTCGTGGCAAGAACCTTTCTGATTTTAAATATCGGCTTGCCGTCAAACAGACCGGCCACCCTTCCCCCTGGCATATTTAAAACCAGTTCAAGTGCAGACTTAATTGAAATCAAACTATATATGGACGTTGTCGGTATTGTCCATATTCCAAGTCCCTTTATGCCTGGTATATAAAAGTTTATAGCCCCCCCAAACTTGCAGGCCCCGGACTGGTATTCAGAGCATTCTTCGGGGTTGCATGGTCTTTCTACCCATGTGTCGCTACGGAATGTTCTCTTTACATTCTTTGTCTCACGGGAGCGATGTTCACATATCATTCTCCCATCCCTGATAACACCCTTATATTTTAGCCCCTGCTCAGAACCAAAACACCGTAGGCTGTGTGGAATGATATTCCACCACTCGTTTACTGGGAACCATACGGGGAATGATCGCAGTTTTCCGTCAGGGGCTGCATAAAGGCGGTGGATTGTTTCTGCATCTGCCGGATTTATACAATCCTTTGGATGTATAGTAAAATAGTCCACATTTTTGGGGACCAATTTACTTTTCCCATTTTTATCATTACCCAAAGAGCGTTCTATGTCGTCCCAGTCATGGCCGCCCTCCTTAACCATATGATTATACAAAGCGGTGTCTTTATCAGAACACCCGCTTTTTAAAACCATTATGCCCGGTCTTATAACTCCACTCCTTCTCAACTGGAATGAAGAGCCAAGCAGCATCTCCACTTCTTCAGCCCCTCCATTTTCAAGGGTCTTTATTACACCTGTTGTGTGATCGACGTTTTCCATAGTATTTTTACCCTCCTCTTAATTATTTAATTACCATTGGCATCACAATATACCTGTAGCTTATTGGTTCCTCCAATGGTGTTATCTCGCATGGCGTTACACTTGATTTGAATATCATCTTTACCCTTCCCGCCTCTATCCTCCCCAGAAAGTCAAGTAGGTATCTCCCGTTAAATCCTATTGGTAAAGCCCCTTGATTCATCTATGGGGATATAAGGCAACGGTTTTGACTTGCATTATACTGATTCAGGCTGTATAATGTTGTCGTGGAATACAAAAGCAACAACAATGTTGTCTACTCTTGTAAATACCACGTCGTCTGGTATCCAAAATACCGGAGAAAGGTGCTGACCGGCGAAGTAGCTGATAGACTCAAAAAACTGATCCGGCAAATTGCTATTGAAATCCCGTATGTTTCTTTGGCTTTGTGCTGTGTGCAAGTATCCCTGTGATATTAAATTTCCTTTTGCTCATATTGTCCTCCCCTTCCTCCGGCAGCTTTCTGCACCTTAAGTGCTTGGTTTTGCCGTTTCCCAACTCTACCGCCCTCAATGCATCGTCTATTGCCTTCCCGCATTTAAAGCAGACAGGGATATTAAAATCCACGATACTAAAGCCTTTTTTACATGCAGGGCAATAATATTTTGTTTCTCCGCTATATCTTCTTAACCTTTTACTTTTACAGATTGGACAGAACATATTAAATACCTCCTTCTTGTTAATTTTCAACACACCCGCATGGCGAGATGCATTAAGGCAATTTTACCGTCTTATTTTTCAATGTAATTTCATAAGAACTGGCGTATCCGCATCCGGCGCATTGAGTTTTAGTTTTGCCTTTTGCTATAGGTTCTTTTTTAACCCTCCGGCTTAATATCGTGGCCAGTGTTGTCACGTACTGTGTCATTGCTGCCTCCCATTTTTCTTATGACCTTAATGCTTGAAGGGACGACCTCTACCTCTTTTTGATAGATATCGTCCCTCACAAAAAAGCTGTTATTTTTGATTATCAGAGCGCCGACTACCCATGTGCCGATAACACTGTTGTGCTTCTTGAGGGTGGCCGTTACCCTGTCGCCAGAAGCTATGTCTTCCATAAAATCATCTCCTGTTTCTACGCCCCCACCGCCTGTTCCAGTTCCGGTTGCCCACCTTCTGTGTTCAGGCCGCGAATATATCCTTCCACCCTTCTGTTTATATTTTTTACATCTTTTACCGGGTAATACTTAATAGGCACTCCTCTTTTACATACCACCACAAGTCTCCCTTTATTTTCTTCTCCTTCCCAGAGAGAAGCGCTGTAGGGTTTAGCCTCGCACAGCTTCTTTATCTCTACCCTTTCCCAGTCTTTAGTTTTGTTGTATAGCTCCAGAGAAAGGCGCAGAAGCGGCGAATCTTCCTGCATGCTTGTTTTTGAGCTGCCGTTTTTTAGCTCAGATGATTCTTTCAGAGCCAGAAACATTTCCTTAAAAGCTTTCATAAAATCTCCTCTTTTATGGTTAATAAGGAATATCATCATCTTTTACTGCTGCCGGATTTGGAGCAGCTTCTCCCGGCATACCTTCTTTCCCCTTCCCCTCTTCCACCTTCCCCTTGTCCGAACCTCCACCAAGCATCTGCATGCTATTTGCGACAATCTCTGTTATATACTTCTTGCTGCCGTCTTTATCTTCCCAACTTCGTGTCTGTATCCGGCCTTCGACATATACCTGCTTGCCTTTTGAAAGATATTCGCCGCATATCTCTGCAAGCTTGCCAAAGGCTACAATCCTGTGCCATTCTATTTTTTCCTGTTTCTGGCCGTCTTTATCTTTGTAATTTTCGCTGGTGGCTATAGTGAGGTTTGCTATGGCCATTCCGCTTGTTGTATATTTAATCTCGGTGTCCCTACCCAGTCTGCCTATAAGAATGGCTTTATTTACTGACATGGTTTTTCTCCTTTGTTTTTAGAATTTTTAAGGTATTCACATGCATTGCACGGGCCGTTCCATACCCTTCCAATCGCATCTGTTAACTTCCCGCATAGGGCATGATGCACCAGCTCGCTTTTTTCAACCCAGAACTGGTTTTCATAGTCATAGCCGTAGTAGAGTTTCGCTCCGGCAACCTGCTCTCCCGGCTGAACAACTATTGTCCTTCCGTCTGGATAAATCCACATATCTTTGCTGATTCTTGTCATAATGCCTCCTGATTAATTGCCGGTGCTCCCCCAACCCTTGTTACCGCGATGGGATTCATCAAGTTTTTCCACGTAGCACAATCTAACCTTTGGTACGGGGAGAATCACAATCTGCGCCACCCTGCTGCCTGGCTTAATGTGGAAAGGGATTGTGGAGGTATTTATTACAACGACCCCCACATTGCCTCTGTAGCCGCTGTCAACAACTCCGGCTGTAACAACTATTCCTTTGGTCCCCATACCGCTACGGGCCTTAATCTGTCCATACCAGCCGATGGGAATACTTACAGCAATATCGGTTTTTATGATCCTTGTTGCGCCAGGAGCGATGATGGCTGCTTCGGCAGCGTAGAGGTCCCAGCCGGCGTCATCTATATGACTCTTTGATGGGAAAGATGCTGAGTCAGAAAGCCTTTTAACCTCAACAACAACACCGGAAAATCTCTCCCATACTCTCTTTAAATAAAAAGTAAGCATATCTATCCAACTCCTTTCTAACATTTTGTATAGCCGCATGAGAGGCACTTACGGCACCCTTCCTGCACTATAAGTGTTCTTTCGCTGCATTCAAGGCAAAAAACCATGCCGCTGTCCTTATTACCCTTATTGTGTTCCTGCGCCCGGGCATCCTCAAAATACGCCTCAATAGGAGGAGTTTCCTCAACAAGACCAAGCCCCCCCAGGTGATCATCAATAACGTGTCCTATCTCCGCTACAAGAGACGGGATGAATTTATGGCGGCCTGAAGAGAAAAAACCCGTAGACGGGCTGTATATGGCCTTCAGCTCTTCTACAAGAAATGACGGGTTCTCAGTCCTTCTGAACACGGCGGATATAAGCCGCGTTATGGCCATCATCCATTCTATTTGGGACGGGTCTTTGGTGTTGAGGAATATCTCAAACGGCCTTTTGCCGCCATTGCCGTCGGGGATATCCGTCAGGGTTACATATAGGGCGTGCTTTGAGTTAGGCGTCTTAACCTTATAGGTTTTACCCTCAAGCGCCGACGGCCTTTCTATCTCAACCTCCCTTATCTTCCCAGCCCCGGTTTTAACATCGTTCTTGCCGCTGACTCTCTGACTCTCAGACTCTTTCTTTTGCCCCTTGTTCAACACCTGTACCTCTCTTGAGCCGTCCCTGTAAACAGTAACGCCCTTGCAGTCAAGCTCATATGCCAATCTGTAGACATCTGCCACATGTTCAGGCATTGCCTCGTTTGGAAAGTTTACTGTCTTTGAAACTGCATTGTCAGTATACTTCTGGAATGCAGCCTGCATCTTTAAATGCCACTCCGGGACAATATCATGAGAGGTAACGAACAACCTCTTTATATCATCCGGCACACCAGCCACATCATGAAGACTGCCGCTCTTTGAAATCTGCTTCAATATCTCAGGGTTGTAGAAACCTCGCTCTCTTGCAATTTCCTCAAATAATGGATTTGCCTCAACGAGCTCGGCGCCGTCCAAAACATTTCTGGTATATGCCAGCGCAAATATAGGCTCTATGCCTGACGAGCAGTTTGAGATTATGGAGATTGTGCCGGTAGTGGCAATGGTAGTTACGGTAGCATTCCTTACCTCTGCTCCACCGTCGTATATAGAACCTTTAAAGTTAGGGAAAGCCACCCTCTTTTCCGCAAGCTCCTGAGACGCCTCTCTACCTTTTTCATGGATAAAGCCCATGACATCTTCAGCCATCTTTATCGCCTCATCTGAATCATACGGTATGTCGAGCCTTACAAGCATGTCCGCAAAACCCATTACGCCGAGGCCGATCTTGCGGTTTCCCTTTGTCATCTTTTCTATCTGCTGTATGGGATAGCGGTTCATGTCAATTACATTGTCGAGGAAGTGAACCGCCTCTTTTGCGACATACCCAACCTTATCCCAGTCAATTTCAAACTTCTGAAGTTTAGAAGTTCCGAAGTTTGGAAGTTCAGAACTTCCCATCTTCTCAACTTCTGATGTTCTGATTCTAACCATTTTTGCAAGGTTTATGGAGCCGAGGTTGCATGACTCGTAAGGCAAAAGCGGCTGTTCTCCGCATGGATTTGTAGATTCTATCTCTCCTATATGCGGGGTTGGATTATCCCTGTTTATCCTGTCTATGAAGATTATCCCGGGATCTCCGTTTTTCCATGCCATGTTCACTATCTTTTCAAAGACCTCTTTTGCATTGAGTTTGCCCGCATCCTTCCCTGTTCTCGGGTTTTTCAACTCATACTCTCCCCCTTCCATCACAGCCTTCATAAAGTCTTCTGTAATGGCGACAGAGATATTAAAATTGTTGAGCTTGTTGTTATCTTGTTTGCAGGTTATAAAATGCAGTATATCAGGATGGTCTATACGCAGGATGCCCATATTTGCGCCTCGGCGTGTGCCCCCTTGTTTTATAGCCTCAGTAGCTGAATCAAATACTGTCATAAACGATATTGGGCCTGATGATATGCCTGATGTTGAACCCACCACATCGCCTGACGGCCTGAGTCTTGAAAATGAAAAACCTGTGCCGCCGCCTGATTTGTGGATAATGGCCGTATGTTTTACAGCCTCAAATATGCTTTCCATGGAATCGTCTACCGGAAGAACAAAACAGGCGGATAGCTGCTGCAAATCACGACCGGCGTTCATAAGGGTTGGGGAATTTGGCATAAATTCCAAAGAGGTCATCAGTTCATAAAAAACCGCTGCTGTCCTTTCAATATCCGCCTCCGGGTCATAGAGCCTTTCTGCCTGGCTTATATTCTTAGCCACCCTCCGGAACATGCTCTCCGGGGTTTCTACGGGATTTCCGTTCAGGTCTTTTTTCAGATACCTCTTTTCCAGGACCCTGATTGCATTTTCCGTCAGCTGTACATCTATATTCATATTCACACAAAACACCTCCTTAACTGCATCTACATCTACTTTTCTAAATTCAACTTTATAAATAACACACTTCCGTAACCCAAAAAGATTAACAGGGGTTTAATCCCTTAAAAATAAGGTATTTTCAGTTTGCGGTTTTCCCCTGTCCTGAGCTTGCCGAGGGTCTGCCTGAAGACAAAGGCCGGGCATTTCAAGTCCGGCCTTTGTCTCTCTGCGTGAGGAGCAGCCTCATATAACTCCCCTATCCATCAGCGATACATACTCATCATTATCGCCGATGATAATAAAATCCAGCAGACGTATATCCAGTATCTCAGCCGCATTTTTTAACTTCTTGGCTGCCATTGTATCTTCCGGCGATGGGGTTGTGTTCCCTGACGGGTGATTGTGAGCGACAATAACAGAGGCTGCATTGCACAAAAGCGCCGGTTTAAAAACCTCCCTCGGATGCACAACTGTAGCGGTTAATGAGCCAACGGCAATAGTATTTACTGCAATCACGTCATTACGGACATTCAGGTATGCCCACAAAACACTTCTCTATCACTTTTCCCTATAAACCTCTTAAACATCCTTCCGGCATTAGCTGAATTCTTTATCCGGCTGTCATAAGGGAATAATTCTTCCCTTATACACACCATTTTCACTAACTGGTATTTGAAACTAGGACTCTTTTTTGGCATAACAAAAACCCCCTTCTTTATTATCTTAAATCCTCACCCTTCCTTCACACAGACAATAATAGCGCCCTTCTCTATCACCCTCACTACCCGCTCGTCTACCTTGTTATCATCAGGCAAAATGTACTCAAAATGAGTGAAAGGCAGCCAGAGGAATATTCCGGGGGAATATTTGCCGGAACCATCCCCTTTTAATCGCAAAACCGGCGGCTCCTTGACGCCGTGTCTTCGTATGCTTTCGACGAAAGAAGGGGATGTCTGGACAGAATCCTCTATTTCAATATCTTTTTGGTCTGTTAAGCATGATTACACCTCCTGAAAAAATAAAAGCCCTGCTGGTATATATTGACAGGGCTTTCTTGCAAAGAAAGTTTTAGCCGAGAGACTAAACCTTTCTAGTTCTACCTATCCAAAAATCACCTTTTCCATTACCAAAGGTTGCCGTAAAGCCCCTTGATTCATCTATGGGGATATAAGGCAACGGTTTTGACTTGCATTATACTGATTCAGGCTGTATAATGTTGTCGTGGAATACAAAAGCAACAACAATGTTGTCTGTCGTGGAATACAAAAGCAACAACAATGTTGTCTACTCTTGTAAATACCACGTCGTCTGGTGTCCAAAATACCGGAGAAAGGTGCTGACCGGCGAAGTAGCTGATAGACTCAAAAAACTGATCCGGCAAATTGCTATTGACTTGGTCGTTTATCATCTCATTATGATGATTATTGCGGACAAGTGGCGGCTGAGCCTGGTCAACTTGGCATATTTTGCAACATGCATGTGGTTTTAACCCCGGGTGATTGACCGCAACATCTACAACCGCATAATCTACAACGGAAAAGAGATCGCTCTTTGTGCTGTTGTTTCTAAGAAAGAGGTCAGGCTTGCAGGAATTCAGAGCTTCCCATTCGCTGATATGATTTTTTACCCCGTTTACAGCGCCCGCGCCATCTCTTTCAATGACCCACAGTATTCCACCGGCGCCCTTTATATGCTCCGCCTCATTCTTAAAGCGCACATCGGAAACAACAAACTTGTTAAAACCGCGGTTGGCCTCAGAATGGGCAGCTACCTTTTTCATCAACAGATCAATCCAGATGTCGCTATAAATATCCCTCATCGCTGGCCCTGCAAGCTGAAGAACCTTACGCGGAGACATTTTATATCTGCTATCTGTTATCTCTTTGCTGCTGCCATACAACTGCTCATCGCTAAAACCAAAGAGGTTTTTGCCTATCTGCTCCTTCAAAGAATCCGCAAAAGCCAATTTGATAAAACCGAACCGTTCTACAAGATAATCCGCGACCGTATCCTTTCCAGAACCGGCTTTTCCCATAATGCCGATAATAAGTTTATTTGTCATATCTTCTCCTTATTAGATTGTTTCAAATTCATAATATCCACCTCGTTTTGACAATCTCCAGCATATCATCCAAAATAAGGTATTATCACGTAATGCCGAGATAATATCTTCACACCCCGACCATCCGCTGGTTGCAACCTCCCATGTTTCATCAATCGTTCTAAACTCACAACGGCCATAGTAAGGAAAGTTATCAGCAATATTCTGCATAAGTTCCTTGTATGAGCCTTTCCATGCAGCTATTGTTTTTAGCATTTCCTTTGTTGAATATTGGTCTTTATCTAATTCAAACATTTTACATCCTTAACCTACCAATCGCTGAACCCGACAAGCAGGTTAGCCCGCGTTAAAAATCACTCTTTATCCCCACATGAAGCGTATAGTAGTTCTTGCCGGAGGTTTCAAGAGATGAGAAATGATATTTAGCCTCCACACCGAGAGACACAGGTATAGGTGTTTGATAAAAAATTCCGATGGCGGGAACTACTTCGGTGAGATATTTTTGTTTAAAGTAAGCGGCGCCGGTTATTGGATTATGTGCATAGGTTGAATGGGAAGCTAATCCTGCCCCAAACTGTCCAAAAATGTGAACGCTTTTACCTGATAAGGGATAATATTGTCTTATTGAAGCAACAAGAGAACTTCTCTTTATGGTAAAGTTTGGACTTCCGGACACCACATAATTCACGCCTTTATGCTCATAAACATCGCCCTCATTGAGATAATATTCCCATTGTGCGAATGTTATATTTAAAAGGGCTTCCATATATTTAGAAAGTTTATGAACAGCTCCGAACTCATACACCTCGCCGTGTTTTCTTTTGAGTTTATCGCTGTCAAACCCCCATTCTATGTCTCTAATATCAGACGCATATGCATATGATAGAGACCAACTGCTATCATCTGCATATAAACTGCCTGCGGCAAGAAACGGCAGTATAAAAATTAAAGACATTAAAATTTTGTTTTTCATAATCTGATTTATTAAATCCATCAACAACCCCCTGTTTCTCTATAAAGCTCTTTTTGGAGATCCTCATCGGAGCCGCAGAGTATTTCGTGGTGGTATTCAAGAACAGGGAGTGCATGAAACAAGACCGCACTCCTTTCTACCTGCCAACGTCCCTTGAAGAACCCGCTTACAAGCAGCCGGTTTATTCCACGTATCAAGAAACAGATCTTGTTCAGGTAACTCTTCTTCCATGCTTCAAACATTACTTTCTTCATGTCGGGCTTTCTTTCAACAAACGTGAAAGTGTTATGACCAAGCCATTTCATAGCTTCGCGGAATGTTATTTTGTGAAGCTTCATCAAAAAGCTAATTGCATCGCCGCCCTCACCGCAGCCAAAGCAACGGAATATCTGCTTTTCCTCACTTACGGTAAAAGACGGGGTTTTCTCTGAATGAAATGGACAAAGCCCGATATGGTTTTTCCCTCTCTTTTTAAGAGGAATGCCGGAATTTATTACGACCTCTTTAATAGAAACATTTATTTGCATACATCCTCCCTATCATTATTCCCAGAAACGACATTTTTAAAAAGGGGTTAAATCTGATAAAAACGGGTATTTTTGGAATTAAGAATGAGGCTGAAATAAAAAAGCCACAGGCGGCAAATACACCTATGGCTTTTTTAGGGAACAGTATATGAAGCAGTTTAGTCCGTCAGCAGATATTCATGCTTTTGCAATTCTTCTTCGTCGGTAATTTCCTCTACCTCTGCATTTGCGGCAAAGTCTGAGCTTGCATCGGCGAACTTATATTTTGCTTGTTCCTCGCTCTCTGCTGCAATCAGCATACTGGTGGAAAATTTATACAGTTTCTTTGTCCTCCCTGCCAACTTCTTTAATTCTTCAGCCAAATCTTCAGATACCTGAATAAAATTCTTTTCATTGAAACCTTCCTTAATAGGTAACGATAAGACCATTGTCCCCCACAGATCGTCCCCTGCAACCTTGTCCTCTATTGTCGCAGGCAATGACCAATCATCGGCGCGCCTTCTCAGCTCATAATAAAAGAGCTGCGGTTCCCGTTCTTTTTCCGGTATTCTATGTGTTACAACCTTTTTAAGCCCTACGATTAGCGCCATGTTTCCTTCCCCTCTCCTTCAAAGAAGAGCGCTCCTTTATTGAGCGCTTCTCCGATATTCGTCACAGAGCTGTCGAATAATTCCTTTTCCGTAATGGTTTGTTCGCTGTCATCAATAAAATTATAAACGTCATAAGTCGGTTCCTTCTCATCCTTGATAATAGCTATCCTCTTGCGGGATATAAGACCGCCGCTGAGAAGAACAATAAAGAAATCAGGGTCTTCTGATTTTGACAGTTCCCGCAGGTGATTTACATCGTTAACTTTGATTGCTTTGTTTGCCATTTTTATAACCACCCTTTCTTGAAAGTATTTTCCCCCGGTGCACCTTTTTAGGTTCAGGATATCCGGGGTAATTAAGAAGCAAAAGCCCTGCCGGCAAAATGCCAACAGGGCTCCAAACAAAAAAAGCCGTTGGTTCTTTTATCAGCCAACGGCTTTAGTTAAAGATGAAAACTAACTACTTACAAAATACCGACATGCTTAAGCGCCTCGTATACATTAGGATCCTTTAGGGCTATCTCCTTTAATGCCCTTTCCAGTTTTTCTTCCCTTTCTTCGAGTTCCTTGAGTTCCTTATTCTTTCTTATTGCAGGCGCAAGAGCGGCTCTTCTATCCCACAATACAAACCCAACCAATCCTATCATACTGGTAAAAAGCAGACCAAAGCCCCATGTCATAACTGATTCTAACCGCTCAAGCCTCTTATCAATCTGCTCAAACCTCTGGTCAAACCTCTTTTCCATCTGATCCACTTTTACTTCAAGCCTGATAAGCCTGTCCCTATCTTCTTGAGTAAAGGGCATATCCTTTGCATAAGAAGAAGCAACGGGAAGGAACAAACTCAATACAATACTCATAATAAACAGCTTTACTTTCATACTTCCTCCATCTGTTTTTTAATATAGCCTGTTTAACAGGCTATGTCAAACATTTTTGACTTCTCCGCACGACTAAAGCCGCGGCTTCCTGACGGGGTGTCTTTGAGGCTTTCGTGAAACACCTTATCTCCGGTTTTTATAATGCTGCAGTGAACCGGCCGGAAAAGCAAGAGGTCTTATTGAAACCAGCGCCTCCCGTTCTTACCCTTTCGCCCGTCCCTCTTATCGTAAGAACCTTGCCTTCTTCCCGGATATCATAGAGATATCCGGAGGCGGTCTTTTTCGGCTGAAACATTCCGGATGCCTCTTTTAAGAAAGGAAGGTAAAACCATGACGGCCTATCAACCGGCGTACCATCTTCCGTGCAAACCAGGGCTGAATGCTTCTGGGTAAAGCTGCACACAATCTTTTTCTTAGACTCCCTTTCCTTTAATTCGGCAAGAATTTGTATAGAGATGTCCTTCAACTCTTCATCAGACAAATCTTCCACACTCACATTTTGCATGGCAAAAATCTCCTTTTTTATATCTTACAGCGGCACATCCCTCGCTTTTCCAAGTGGTTGTGTTTATCGTGCGCTTTGCATTGCTTCCCGCACTTGCAGCCCGGGGTTGACTCACCGACTACCGCGAGAATCATTCCCTTCTTTCTTAGTTCTTCCAACATCCTTGGAAGGACCAAGTCCTCTTTCCCTGTGTCCATAATTACCCTGACCATTGGATACCCTCCTTTTTCTAATTTTAACTACTCAACCAAGAAGTCCCCAATCCTATCTTTATGCTCCCTTTCCGTATGCGGCTACCGCTTTTTTCATATGTTCTGTAGCTTTTAAAGTTAAAAGGATTCCTCCGCTTCCACAACCACAAGGTTTAATGTATACCCCGCCCTCCAGTGGGATATATTCTCTGGCCTTTAAACACGGCGACCCCTTCTCACCGCTGCCGCATATTGGAAAATGGAAAACTTGTTTTTCATTATTCCCTCTTTTTGGTTTTATAATTTTCATAAAATCCCCTTTCTTTTAATGTGTTCTTCACTGTTTCGTTAAGGCCCTTAAAGCCCCGAAGGACTTATATTCCCTCAGGGCTTTAACAACTGCGGATAGATATGGATGTCCTCTATTTTCCTAATACGTCCCCATAGTTATATGCGCCTTGTATGCCCTTACCACATTAGGAGACAGTCCGGTCTTTGCCGCTGCTGTATTGGCGTCCATGCCGGACTTTAAGAGCCTCACCGCCTCCTTTTTCTTTTCATCGTCAACCTTGTTCTGGTTGACTTTCACGCCGGGGGCAGGACTTGTTGCCATATTATTGTCTCTGGCTGCCAGATAGTCTAATACTCTGTTGCCGAGTTCCAGCAGCGTTTTGTCCTCTGTTTTGATAGTGATGTTTACCTCTGCCATAATGGCCCCTCCTTGAAATAGATTTATGCTTCCGTGATCTTTACCGCTACCACAGCCATAGGAGTGTTTTTGCCCATCTCCCTGTAGTGGTCGTTCATTACCACCTCTGTTTTACATCCTCCTGCAGCAGCAAGCGCTGTAAGTATCATAGGAATAGTTACCCCTCTTATATCAGCAGACGGGATTTCTGCGCCGTATAACTCAAGGCACTTGTTGTACAGCGCTTGTTCTTCAGAATGCTCCCTTGCCCTCATAAATGTGCAGGCAACCACTGCCGGCAGCCTCAGATTTTTCAGGATTTTCCAGTATGAAGCAAGGTGGGACTTGCACACATAACCCATCCAGTCTAACCACACAAAGTTATAACTGGCCGTTGCGCCCTTGTAGTAAGAGTGGTTGCCGAGAAAATCCTCCATATCGGTATGCACGAATTGTATGCTGCTTCCATGCGCCGCCGACTGCAAGGCCTCCATATTAAGCCTGCCCAAATTATATCTCAGCCTGTGATTCTCAATGCCTGTCACATCCGTCTTTCTTCCGGTGGAAAGACCGTATATGACAATATCCCTTTCCAAAAGCCACTCTGTGCCGGGAAGCGTAAGGGCGGAGATGTCTCCTTCTGTGTGTTTCTTTAAAAGCTCAAGGAGAATTTTTCTTACCCGAAATTTTTCAGGCCTGTAAGATAAGTCTACAACCACGGATATGTCGCGTCTCGTCTGACCCTCAAACCGCGCTTCCGGCTCTTTCACAAAGCTCTCTTTGCTTGTTGCTGCAAAATATGAGCTCTGATGTTTTGGTTTATGAGCGCTCTTCACCAGCGACAATTTTTGCCAGCGGGGGCTGTCCGGGTTAAGCATGTCCTTTATAAGCCCGAAGCATGTTTTATGTATCTGGTCAGACTTTCTGCTTTCAAGGCGCAAAAAAAGCGGGTGGGATATCCCCAGATATTTCGCAAGCCTCTTTTTGCCGACCTGCCACAGACCCCTGTTGGCATTTATTTTTTCCATAAACCCCTCAGGTAGCCTAAGCCAATCCTTACGGAACAAACGGACAATAGGCGTGTCCGCTATAACCTCAGCCTGCGGCCTTCGTCCTGTCATGCCGGTCATCTGCCTCCATGCCGGGGCGGTTGGATGCGCGAGCCTTTTGTAAAGAGGATACATGTTTATAGGTATGCCCTGTGACAATCCTCTTTCTATCTTTCTTATTCGTTCTTTACAGCACCCAAGGTATTTCGCCAGGGTCTTATAGCCCACCCCAATACTTTTCCTATTGACGTGAACCGCCTCTATAATCTCCGGCGGAACCCTCACACAGCCGGACTGTATTCTCCTTCTGTTCGGCGTTGTGGATGTGGTTATCACTTCCATAAAAACACCTCCTTTTTTGTTTGTTTTTGTTGTTATTTTCGCCTACATAGGTTAAAATTATTTCCGTGCACGTTGAAGAACGATCCGGCAAACACCGCTTTATTCACCCTTTCACACCTCCCGGCGGGATAGTCTGCACATCTTTCCCTGTATTTTCATGGGCTTCCGGCTGCCCATATAAATGTCATTACTGCTATTTAAACCTCACCCTCCGGATGCTTCCTGAAATGGTTGTGTGGACTGACTATGATGAGATGGCCAGACAGGTGAAAAACTGGCTGAGAAGCGGCAGCGGCAATTATCTCAACGCAGGAGAGCTTGCAGATTCCCTGGCATTTGGCAAATATAGTAGAAAGATGTTAGACACAGTCCTGCCCCTGATTGGAAACCACCCGCAGAAAGGGCTTTATCTTCTTACCAAAAGCGCAGGAGAGCTATTAAAAGACGTCCAACCTCTCCAAAATGTGGTTGTGGGTTTTTCTGTTAATGCAGATGAAGCGGGCCGGCTTTATGAAAAAGATGCTCCTTTGCCTTCAGAGAGGCTGAATGGGGCTTTTAACTTAAAGCAAAAGGGATGGAGGATAAGGGTGAGACTTGACCCTATGCTCCCCATCCCTGATTGGGAAAGACACTATCTGGACATCATAAAACAGGTAAACGACCTCTCCCCTGAAAAAGTAACGTTGGGATCCTTAAGATTCAACCGTTCGCTTCCTGCGCACTGTCCTCCAAGCGATATATGGAGTTACGCGTCTGAAAGGGAGGCGGGTAATAAGAAAAGAATAGACCACGAGACAACCACCAAGCTATACAGGTTTGCCGTAGAGCATCTTAAGTCTCCTGCCAAATCTGTCTGCAAGGAGTCTCCGGAATTGTGGACAGCTCTTAATATAGGGAAGCTGAACTGCGTGTGTATCTGATGAAAAGTTAAGTTATTATATATTTTCCTGCTTTGTGACCTCCCACTCTTTTAATGAGATTTGCCTCTATGAGAGGTTTTATAAGAAAGTGGGCGCCGGATTTGGTAACCTTTAATTCAGACTGGATTTCCTTGATTGATAATGGGGAACTTTTTATGAGGTGAAGAAGTTTTTCTTGCTTTGGCAGAAGAATTAACGGCTTATTATCCTCTTTTAATGCCCTTATGCTCTCAACCCTTTGCAGCGCCCTTTCCAGCGACAATTCCACTGCCTCGGCAATAAACTCCAACCAACCTGTAAGGTCGCCCTTTTGCTTCCTCACAAGATCTAATGCATTATAATATCTCTGCCTGTTTTCCCAGTAAACCTCATCAACAGAAAATATGTGGTGGGTATCAAGCCCTTTTCTATACAATTCCCATGTAGCCAACACCCTTCCTACCCTTCCGTTGCCATCGCCGAAAGGATGGATGTATTCGAATTGATAATGCAGAATTGCAGAGCTGATTACCGCAGGGAGTAAACGTCCCTTTGTATTGAGCCACTCTAACAATTCTTTCATCAATTTTGGAACATCTGCCGCCTTTGGCGGTTTATGTCCCCCCACATACACCTGATACGTCCTGTATGAACCGACAGGCTCTCTGTCTAATGCATCCTTGCCTATTAAGACGTGAAGTTTCAACGCATCGCCTTCAAGTATCTTTTCTTTTTGGTTGTTGTCTGAAACGTGTTTTAGGGCGGCAAAATAATTGAAGATTTCCTGTACATAACGAGGTTTGGTATGGGGAAGAGTTCCACCTTCAGATAGAATCCTGACTTCTCTCAAGGTTAAAGGATTGCCTTCTATAGCTGTAGATGAATGGGCCATTCTTGAAAATGCTTCTTTAGTCAACCGTGGTATCCATGCAAGCGAGATTGGCGAGATGTCAATCTTTGTTCTCATAGAGGAGATACTCTCAATCAACCCCATGAGATGGGTTGTGATGGTATATTTCGGTTCGTACGGCACAATACCTCCTTTCTTGAAAGTATAGTATAAGTCCAGTAATAAGTAAAGCAAAATGCCCTGCCGTAAGTTCCCGGCAGGACATTAGGTAAAGGGAAACAGGCAATAAACCCCCGGCATAGCCCGCAAGCCTCATGCGTTGAAGTTGTTAAATGCGATGATAAGATTGTTTTTGAGTTGTCCCGACATCTCTTCCTGGCGCTTTATCGTTATGTCAGTTCCCGCTCTTTCAAACTCTGTCAAATGCCCCATGCTTATATTGTTTCCGACAAGAGTTACCATCAGGCCTTCTTTGCGGTCCTCGCTTTCCGATGGAAGAATGTGCGCGTCTTTTTCATCTACAGGCATTCTGAAATAGCACTCTGTAGCATGAATTATGCCTACCGCCCCGGTTGTTTCCGCAAGCATATTCAGTTGTGCAAAGATGCTTTGCTTTTCTTCGTTATTCCGATGGTTCAGAGGCACACATATTACGTCTATCTTCTGCAGCACATCTTTGCTGGGCACAACCACAAAGGCAGTGGGATAAACATAACCATCCTGAAATAATAAGTTCTTCGAGCGTGCTTTGATGTTTTCGTAAATAGCTTTCAATATGTCTTTAAATCTGTTTTCCATTTGAATAAACCCCCATTTAAATTTTTATCTCTCACACCACTGCCGGCCGTGTTATATCTACCCAGCATATACGGCAGATGTTTTTTAATATTATCCCTTTTCCCTGTCCTTGTTTTTTATCCAGAACAGAAAAAACCTTTTCCTGCGAGAGTCTTTTGCAAAGTTCATCATATCTCTCATCGCGTATTTCATTCATAAAAAATCTCCTTTAAAAGTTTTAACTATCAATATGCCATTAGGCGGTCTGCTACTTGCTGCAGATTTATGACTTCTTCCCATCCGCAATTTTTGACTGCCACCTGACCGCCGAGGTAGTAGTAGTCATCACCGTCAACCTCATCAAAACCTTCCTTTCCATAGTAGTCTCGCAGATATTTGTTGATTTTCTTTTCAAGAACGGCTGGGCTTTTTGCATAGAACAAGCAGGAAAAGGGCTGTTGATTCTCGCCGGAGACGAACTCAAAATTTGCAAGATAAAGTTTCATTCCGTTTTTTACCGGAACTTGCGCCTTTTCTACTTCTCTTTCTATATCGCCTGTAATTTCGTTTGCAACATCTTTGGCATCCATAAATGGCCGCCCCGCCAGATGCTGCAAAATTGTTTTCTTAATCTTATCTCTTAGACTGGACATGATTTACCTCTTTGTTTTGTTTTTGTTGGATTTTGAAAATAAAAAAGCCCTGATAGAATATTCTCTACCAAGGCTTTAAAGTTTGACCCCTTCCGCCGCCAGGCCTCCTGCGTAGTATGCCTGATTGAAGGAGTTGTTCAATTTCACGGAATGCGGTGGCGCGGCTCACCTTTGCCATAGAGACATATTTTCTGGTTGTGAGTCCGCCTTCAAAACCATCTCTTCCGGCGTCAAGGAGACGGTTTGCAACCTTTTTCTGCCGTTCTGAAAGCGGAGTCCCTGCATGTTTATTCCAGAAACCGGCCTTATCAAAAACAATGGAAAGGATTTTTTCAGAACGTTCTGTCGCCCTTGAAAAGCAGGCAAAAAACCATGAAAGCCATTCTGTAATATCACCTTCACCTTTTGAACACCGCTCAAGGGCATTGTAATAGGCATCCCTTTCCGCCATAATCTGGGCAGAAAGGCTGTAATAGCGCAGCGGCTGTCCATCGTCCTGTGCTATGGCCATGTCAGTGATGGCGCGGGCAAGCCTCCCGTTGCCATCCTCGTATGGATGGATAGTTACAAACCAGAAGTGGGCAATGGCTGCCCGGAGTAATCCCTCGGTCTTTCCTCTTTCCTTCTCCCACCAGGCTAAAAAATGACGGATTTCTTTTTCTATCCGATTTGATGGCGGCGCCTCAAAATGTATCTTTTCTTTCCCCACAGGGCCGGAAACAACGCGCATAGATTCCGCACCCCGCCGTTTCCCTACCCTTATCTTATGTAAGCCTGAATAACCCGTGGGGAACAGCGCTGCATGCCAGCCGTGAACCCTCTTTACTGTAAGCGGGGCATCAAAGTTTCGGGTTGCGTCAAGGAGGACGCTGACCAAGCCGTCAATATGCCTGTCTACCGGCAGACCTGCAGACGGGAGCCCCAGCCTTCGCGCCACTGAAGAGCGCACTGATTCTCTGGACAGGTTCTCCCCCTCAATGGCTGCGGTCTTAACAGTCTCCTCAACAGCAATCTCAGCCTGTGCCTGTTGTTCCAACGTTATGCCGAGAGAAGAAACCCTGCAGAGCAGCTTGCCTTGACGCATACGGCATTCACTTATTATCGGAAGAACCACATCGGCATTCCATCGGAAGGATGTCCAGTTCGGTCGTTGCCAAATATAGTGAGGCATATGCTCTCCTTAATTGCTTCAAAATATGAAGCGATTATAGCAGATATTCGCTTCAGAGGTCAACTCCTTTCTCATTCCACATTTCTCATTCCGCATACATGCGGTCAAAATGGAACATCATCACTGTCATCTTTTGCCTTCTCTGAATTTATAACCGCCGGCTCTGGCCCACCCTCGATACCCCTCTCTTTATTGGCAAGTTTTACAGCGCCTGACTTTCTAAAGCTCCTTCCCACCACACGATCAAAAGTTGTCCAGTTTCCGGGGGTGTTATCGCTGTCTGTCAAACCCTTGGCGAGCAACATACCGGAGTCCATCTTATCAGCCAGATACACAAGTTGAGCTTCAAGGGTGGCAGGTTTTACAGGCGCGCCAAACTCATTCTCTCCATGATGAGAGAGTATGATATGGATAATATCCTCAAGCGATTCTGTAGATACAGGAGACTTGCTTCTGTGAACATTTACCATCTGGGCGCCAATGTAAATATGCCCAAGCAGACGCCCTGTGTCTCCATATTCTATTGACGGCGACAGAGCAAGTTCTCTGGTTTTGCCTATATCGTGCAGCAAAGCACCTGCCATCGCTATATCGGCGTCAATCCATGGATAGAGCGACATTGCACCGGTCACAATCCGGCCCACAGAAATAGTATGTTCTGCCAGACCTCCTATCCATGCATGATGCAGCCTCTTGCCTGCCGGGGACTGGTAAAAGCTATCGTTATCGCTTAAAAGAGAAGAAACAAAAGAACGGATTTCCTGACTTTTGATTTTTCCTATCAGTTCCGTCATTCTTCTTACGAGTGTTTCTTTTGTCATTTTTGAGGACGCAATAAGCAAAGGAAGTAGCGAAGATACCTTGTCGGGTGGGATTATTTCAACTCCCTCCACCTGAACCTGTACGCCGCCGTCATAATATCCAACCGTTCCGGCAAGCGTGACAACATCTCCGTCTTTGCAATCAGGCGCATCCCATAAAACTCCTGGAACTGCCCCTGATTTATCCTCAAAAATGAAACTGGTTAAAATGCTGCCGTTGCGTATCGTCCTGACCGAAATCTTCCGGACTATGACAGCCTGATTGACACTATCTCCGGTCTTTAGTTCACTTAACATTTGAATACCTCCTTTCTAAAATATGGGTGTTAAAAAATAAAAAGGCCTGTTAAGGTTTTATCCTTAACAGGCCTTCATGCTGCGGCTTAAATTTGTGGTGAGTGGGTTAATGCTTTATTTCGCAGCAACTAATCATCAACCAAATCATCAATTAAATCGTCAACCCGTCTTTAGTTGGTAAGAAAGGCTCCTTCCTTTTCCGGCTGGTTTAATCACATCCAATTTCACCAGTTTTACGATCTCTTTATGCGCAGCCTGAGAGGAAATTTTGAACATTTCCCTTATATCTTTATTTGCTATTTTCTCATTCTGATTTATAAATTCCACAATCCTCATCTGCCTTTCAGTTAATGCAATCTGCCCCTTCTTAGTCTTTCTTAATCTTTCGCTGCTAAGCCTTATCACTCTCTCCTTAACAGAAGCAATACTCAACTTAACGCCCTCAACAAAATAGTTAAGCCAGTTTGTCAAATCGAGGGTCTCCTGATTTACGCTTTGCAATGCCTTGTAGTAAGAAGGTCTGTCCAAGTCATAGTAATCATCCAGGCAGAAAAATTGCTTGGCATCAAAGCCACGCAGATAAAGTATCAGAGTAGCAAGAACGCGGGATGTTCTTCCATTGCCATCTATAAAGGGGTGGATTCTTACAAATTCATAATGAGCTATGCCGGCCTCAATGACAGGGTCAAGCGATGCTTTCGGAAAATTCAGCCATGCAATTAATGCCTTGACTAAATTCGGGACATTTTCGTTTGATGGCGGCCTAAAAACAACCTTCCCCGTCAGCCTATTGCCTATTACTACATAACGATTCCGATAAACGCCGCAGTCAGAAGGATCATCCAGAACTCCCTGTGTTAGCATCTTATGGATTTGTAAAAGGTCTTTCTCGGCAATATTCTTGCCATCGGTTAATTTATCAATTGACTCCAAAGTCTTGAGATAATTTACGACCTCTTGCTTATCCTTTCGGGTCGCCATAACCTTACGTCCATGTGCCAATTCGCTCACCTGTTCGAGTGAAAGTCTGTTTCCTTCAATAGCTGTGGAGGAATGAGCGCTGCGAATAATCGCTTCTCTCCGTAAAGATACTTCCCATTTCGGAATAAAAGGAGAGTTTAGAATAAGTTCCCTGTCAGCGGCAATATGGGCAATATCACTTACAATCTTATCTGTATAATGAAAATTAGGTTTAAACATATAAAATCCGACTTCAATAACCCACTATTTCAATTCAGGGCGAGAAGCCTATCCTCCTTTCTATGGCTAAAGTTCGCGGTATTGTAATTGTTAGCATATCACACCTTCTTTTTGAATTGAAAAGTTTAAAACAAAAACCCCTGAAGGGCGCCATCCCAACAGGGGTATTGCCGCCAAAAAACAAAAAGGCCGCCGCGGTAAACCTGACAGCCTTCTATCCATTGTTTAATTGAAAGGCAAAGCCCTTTTTCCTTAAACTGAAGCATACTTACCAAAGGTTGCCGTGTCGTGGAATACAAAAGCAACAACAATGTTGTCTACTCTTGTAAATACCACGTCGTCTGGTGTCCAAAATACCGGAGAAAGGTGCTGACCGGCGAAGTAGCTGATAGACTCAAAAAACTGATCCGGCAAATTGCTATTGACCATCAATCGGGTATTCTTGAGTTAGAAGTCATGCCGGACCATGTGCATCTTCTGATTGAGGTCGATCCTCAATACGGCATCCACCGGTTGGTGAAACAAATCAAGGGGCAAACATCCCGGATACTCCGTCAGGAATTCAGCTCCATCAAATCCCGGCTGCCGACACTCTGGACAAACTCTTATTTTGTATCCACGGTCGGCGGTGCGCCATTATCCATCATTAAACAATACATTGAAGACCAAAAGAGCCAATGACCGATACCTTTATCCATGAAATACCACTCAAAACAACGCCTCATGATCTGGCGGTACTTGACGTACGCCTGGAGGCAGCACGGAATCTATACAACGCCTGTCTCCGGGAGTCGCTGCTACGTTTTGATCTTATGCGGGAGTCAAAACACTACCAGATGGCCAGGCATCTACCGAAGGGCAAGGTACGCAACGAGGCTTTTAAGGAGTGCAGGGAAACTCACGGGTTTCTGGAGTATACACTTCATCCCTTTGCAGCCAAGACCTGCAAAGCCTGTTGGATAGGTGACCATCTCGATGCGTTCACTATCCAGACAATCGCCTCCAGAGCTTTTGATGCTGTCCGGCAGTACGCTTATGGCGCACGGGGTAAACCGAGATTCAAGCGCAGAGGTTGGCTCACTTCCGTAGAAGGCAAAAGCAATGCCTCCGGTATTCGCTGGCGGGATGGCCGTGTTCTCTGGAGCGGCTTAACACTCATGCCTATCTTTGACTTCAAGGACAAGCACGGAGTCGAAGCCCATGCCTTGACCTGCAGGGTGAAGTACCTGCGACTCGTAAAGCGTACCGTCATCGGTGAACCACGTTGGTTCGTACAACTTGTCCTTGAAGGCACGCCGCACCAGAAAACGAAGAATGACATATCAGACGATACCTGCGGCCTGGACATAGGCCCGTCCACCATCGCTGCCGTAGGTGAAGATAATGCCTTCCTTTCTCAATTCTGCTACGAAGTAATGCAACCGTGGAAAGATATCAAACGGGAACAAAGGGCGCAGGACAGGAGCAGGAGAGCTACGAATCCCGATAACTACAACGAAGACAGCACCGCGAAAAAGGGATCCCGCAAGTGGCATCGCTCGAGTCGCTACAAGAAGCGTCAGTACCGGATTGCAGAATGTCAAAGAAGGCTTACGACAACCAGAAAAAAACAGCACGGCCAGATGTGCAACAAGGTTCTTGGCCTTGGTAAGAACATCAAGACCGAGAAGCTGTCTTATAAATCGTTTCAGAAAAACTATGGTCGCAGTGTGACAGTTCGTGCCCCTGGGATGTTTGTTTCAATGCTCACTCGCAAAGCTGCAAATGCTGGCGGAAGTGTAGAGGATATCAACATCAAGGCAACAAAACTGTCGCAGACCTGCATCTGTGGTATTGTAGAGAAGAAGCCGCTAAAACAACGGCATCATGCCTGTATCTGCGGAGTTCAAGCGCAGCGGGATCTATTCTCGGCATACCTCGCAAAACATTGTAGTAATCATATCCTTGACATACACCAGGCGAAGGCTGCCTGGTCGGCTGCGGAACCGCTGTTGCGACGGGCGATGTCAAGGATCACAGAAACGGCAAGTTGTGGGCCTGTGCCTGCAAGCTTCGGGATACCACGGAGACAGAGCTGTTTGCCCGTTAAAGACGGATCGACCGCCATCAAGGTTGCGGATGCTGTAGCTCTAAAGAGTGAGAGCCGCAAAGAGATGATTGGCCTTGCCGTTAGAACCCCCTGGCTTTAGCCATGGGGAGGTTCAGCGTAATAACCGTATCCGAGAGACAATGGTATGATACTGCCGATGTAATGCTGAAGCTGAGACGGGATAAAAAGATTGATCCATTAAGGGTTAAAGGCCTCCTTGCCGATACTTTGATCGCGGTATCTACAAGGGGTATAGGAGCAACCCTGATCACTAAAAACGACAAAGACTTCAAGCTAATAAGAGAAGCGATGGATTTTAAGTATATGACGGTTTAGAGAAAATCAACAGGCAAATTCCTCTTGACAAAATAAAAATCAAGTGTATGATTTAAAAAAGGGAGAGAGCAAGATGACTCCAAAAACAAAGTCTATAATAAAAAAGTTAAAGGTTTTATTGCTCCTCTCCATAATAGTCGGAACTCCCCTGTTGGCAATATATAGCCCCGGATATGGGCTGATAACGGGAGCGATACTTTTGGCGATGTTTGTTATGTATAATGTTCTTACCTCCCCTCCCGAAGATGTCGATCTCATCACTGATCCAGCCTACTCGGGTTTTTCAATAAATATTTTTTACAAGAAAAAATGCGAGTAACTTGGACGTGCCGTATTAACAACAGTTCCATTGCAATCTCCCAAACTCTCCAATCATTTTGCACTTCTAATCCGTTTCGTGATACCTCCTATTAATCCATAATACCCGGGTACCAATGCGAGTAAGGCCCTTTCGCCTCCTCAATTCTTGGATACTGAACTTTAGGAGGAGCCTTTGGCGATGATTTTTGAGGACTTTCCCATTTTTTCAGCGCACCTCGATCTTCAGTAATCTCCTTAAAATTCTCCAACACATTCTTCCCCACCCCGTAAGCCATAATTACGCGGGATGGTGCAGAGAACAACCTGAGAACGGGAGTGCACGGCATTCCCTACGGTGAAACCGTCAGAGCGGGTCGTCTGTCGAAAAAGGCTTGCCATCGGTCATGGCCCGGATGCTGTAGCAGTAATGCGAGAACAGGAGACCCCGATGGATTCGCCTTTAGAACCCCCTGCCTTCGGGCATGGGGAGGATGTCAAAAATACTATCTCATATACTGAACATTTAATTTCTCAAATTTTCAGTTGACATCAATATTGCAAAGTGTATACTTAAAAGTGTATATTTGGGGGGAAATATGAAAACCGCTACTGCGAAGGAACTGAGATACAAAACCTCCTCGATCCTTGCAAACATCAGGAAAGGCAGCGAAGTGATTATAACCCTCAGAGGGAAATCCGTTGCCGTGTTGAAACCTCTTGAAAAGGGTGAAAAACCATTCAACCCTGTCGGATTCGGGATATGGAAAGATAGGACTGACCTGAAAAACCCTGCTGAATGGGTAGAAGAGAAGAGGAGAGAGAGATTTCCAAAATAATATTTGATACGGATGTCCTTATCTGGTACTTCAGGGGAGATTCAAAGGCAATGGATTACATCGCCAACATTCCCTTTGAGGAGAGGTGCGTCAGTTCTTTATGTATAATGGAACTGGTGCAAGGGTGCCTAAGCAAAGAGGAACTGAAGAATGTCAAGGGTTTCATTAAAAATAATATCTGCCACATTGCCCACCCTGACGAGGCCATCTCCGAAAAGGCTATTATCCTTCTTGAAAAGCATGCATCTTCTGACGGACTAAGAACTGTTGATGCAGTTATTGCAGCGACTGCAATAACGATAGACGCAAACCTTGTTACCGGCAACATCAAGCACTTCAAGAACATCTCCAGCCTCAAGGTCAATAAATTCAATCCTTGAATAAAAAATTTCGGTTCTTTCGTATTTAAGTGAATATTTAATCTCTTTGACAAAATAAAAAAAGGGTGTATGATTTAAGTAAGAAAACGAGGCAATAATGATATGGATGAAATAATTAAGATAATAAACAACCCGCATACCGATTGGGCTGCGATATACATCTTCCTTGCAGTCGTAGGGGTAGTGATATTTAATGCAATCTACCAGATAGTCGCAAAGATAAAAGGGTGGAAGGTGCCAAAAATAGAGGAAGAATCTGAAGAAGAAAAACAGAGAAAAAGGGAGCTATTCCATAACCACATCTGTCCAAAATAAGTTTTTAAAAGGAAGCCTCATCAGGTAAGATATTCTTGAGTAGAAACAAAAAACCTGAGAGGAGGCTTCCCATGAATAAGTTTAGCAGTATCTTTGGACAGATTCTACAGATATTTTCA
>JACRNJ010000020.1 GCA_016219285.1 Deltaproteobacteria bacterium | reverse complement strand
TGAACCGCCGCCTATTGAGATTGATATGGAGCAGTTATCATTAAAGGGGATTTAATTGGACAGCATAATGAGGCATACAACAAACAAAGAGGGTAACCTGATTTTGAAAATGCGTATTTACCTGTCTAAAAGCCTTGTTTTATGCGGAAGGGATTTATGAATTTAGATTATCTTGGACAGCAGTGTGTCTAAACATAAAAGAAATATACAGGTGCTTCCCATAATTGGTCTAACAAGTCACTACATATAGCGGCGAGGCAACACCGCCGCCGAGTTCGGTCGTGCACCCTTCGCCTATAAGACAAGCCGCTTGCAATCTACCTCGTCTTCACCGCATAAACCTTCCCTTCTTTCCCTATAAGTTCATCAAATTCTGAAAGTCTGGCGTTTATTATCCTTGGAGTGCCTATCTTGTCTTGCAGGGCCTCCTGAGTTTTAAGGCCGTTGCCTGTTATTGAAACAACAATTGATTCATTCTTTGGTATCCTGCCCTGCTCAATAAGCTTCTTGGTTACCCCTAAAGTGACGCCGCCTGCTGTTTCAGCAAATATCCCTTCTGTCTCTGCCAAAAGCTTCATTGCGTCAATAATCTCTTCATCAGACACATCCTCGCCCCACCCGTTGCTGTCTCTCATCACCTTTGCGGAATAATAACCGTCTGCCGGATTGCCTATGGCCAGGGATTTTGCGATTGTTTTTGGCTTTACAGGCCTTATGAGTTCAGTGCCTTCCTTTACGGCTGTAACAATGGGAGCGCAGCCGGTTGCCTGAGCGCCATAGACCTTTGTATCCAGCTTGTCAATAAGCCCTATCTTTTGAAACTCATTGAATGCCTTCCATATCTTTGTAATCAAAGAGCCGCCTGCCATGGGCACAATAATATGCTTCGGCGTTTTCCAGCCAAGCTGTTCAATTATCTCGTAGCCAAATGCCTTGCTCCCCTCTGCATAGTAAGGTCTGATATTTATATTTACAAATGCCCATCCATATTTTCCGGCCACCTCACTGCACAAACGATTAACCTCATCGTAGTTGCCTTTTATACCGATAACATTTGTTCCATAGACCAATGTTCCCATTATCTTGGTCTGCTCCAGATCAGACGGGATAAAAACATAACTTTCCATGCCGCACGCTGCCGCATTTGCCGCAACCGAATTTGCAAGATTGCCTGTGGATGCACATGCAACCACCTTGAAGCTGAACTCCTTTGCCTTTGATATTGCGACAGCCACAACCCTGTCTTTAAATGAAAGGGTGGGATAATTTACAGCATCATTTTTCAGGTAAAGCTCTTTTACGCCAAGAACCTTTTCAAGGTTTTTTGCCCTTACCAAAGGGGTAAATCCCGTATCAAAACCAACCGCTGGTTCGCCGTCTATTGGCAGAAGCTCTTTATACCGCCACATGTTAGGCGGTCTCTTTGATATTGTTTCTCTGGAAAGAGCCTTTTTTATCTTATCGTAATTATAATCAACCTCAAGGGGGCCAAAACAAAGTTCGCATACATGCAGCGCTTCTTTTGGATACTCCTTGCCGCACTCTCTGCATTTTAAGCCTTTTACATAACTCATATTGGTTCTCCTTCTTATTTATTTGGCATACGGCAAATGTAAGATTTGAGGCAAAGACGTATTTGGCCAAAGATTACATTTGCAAAATAAAAAAGGCCTTTCCTTGAAATCAAGAAAAGGCCTAAAACCTAATCTTATCTTTCAAGGCTTTTGTTGGGACAGATTTTAAATCTGTCCCCATTGCCTTGCGGAATTAGCACCTGCCTCCGATGTTACATTGGAGCGGTTGCTGTGGCTTCAAAGGGCCAGTCCCTCCGCCACTCTGGATAAGAATCATCCGTTATTAATCTTAAATTGTAGGGGAATATATAATATATTTAAAAGTAGTTGTCAAGAATAAACGGGTTAAGTATTCATCTCCTGTACAAGACGTCGTAAGAGTCTGTAATCTTGGCTTTAAAAAATAAAATCTGCAACAATGCCTGTCATGATTAACAGCCCTATTCCTGCATTTGCTACAAATATTCTAAAGGCCTTTTCCCGTGAAGCGGACTTCTTAAGGCTGAACACCATATACTCCAATATAATGCCTGACAATAATAAGGCGCTGAAATAAACAAACCCCATCTTTGATGATATTCCAACCAGCGCAAGGATGATTATAACGGCTGCGTAAAGGAGATAAAGCGCTTTGTATACATTTTTACCAAGGAGTATTGCTGTAGATTTTACACCTATCTTTATATCGTCTTCTTTGTCCATAAGCGCGTAAATAGTATCATAGGCGGTTGACCAGAAGATATTTGCTGTAAATATCAGGACTGCTGAAAACCCGATTGTATTATTCACAGCAGACCACGCCATTATTGCGCCCCAGCCAAATGCTATACCTAAAAAGACCTGCGGCAAATGGCTTATCCTTTTTATAAAAGGGTATATGGATGCCAGTAAAATACCGATAACAGAAAGCGCTACTGTCAGTGAGTTAAGAAAGAGGACGAGGCAAAAGGCGAAGAACGAAAGAACAAAGAAAGTTAGCAAGGCCTCTTTAAGCGTAAGCCTGCCATCGGCCAATGGCCTGACCTTTGTCCTTTCTACAAATCTGTCAAAGTTCCTGTCAGCAATATCATTTATTGCGCACCCGGCGCTCCGCATCAGGAATGTGCCTAGTATAAATATTCCAAGGATTTTTAACGACGGCCTGCCGTTGGATGCAATGAATAATGACCATAGTGTCGGGCATAAAAGAAGGAGTGTGCCGTACTGTTTAGGAAACCTTATGAGGTCGCTGATGGCAACTATTTTTTTATATGCAAGATGATGGATGCAGGATGCAGGATTTTTTCTTGCTTCTTGTTTCTTACTTCTTACTTCCGACTTCTGGCTTCTGGTTTCTATCATATGCGCGGCGGCCTGCCAGCAAGCTCAGAGGAAAAAATCTCTATTATAGAGGCTGTAATATCTTTTTCACCTGAGAGAGATAGTCTCTGATTGAATCCATCCTGGGCTTTAGCCGATAATCTATAATGTTTTGCCCAGAGAATGGTTTCGGGCTCAAGATTAAGGGCTTTATTTACATAACTGCAGCAAACAGCGCATATTTCAAGTTTATCCTTAAATGTTAGCAGACCACGGTCTGTTAAATTTTTGCCAAGCGGCTCTATACTGGTAGATATATTGTCCAAAAAATGCTTGTCCAGCCCCGCCAACGGAAATACAGAATGGGCATATACCAGTTTTTTTTTATTCTGGATAAGCCATACATCACGGACAATCGCCTCTTCTCCGCCAGCAATCTCCAAATATGCCGCCTCTTGCTTTTTTATTTTATGAACTCCATGTTCTTTTATTTCTACATACACAGTGGATTGGTTCAGCGCCTCCAAAAATCTTGTTAAAGAACCATCTGACAGCAACAACATCTTATGGTGGGGTTTAATGTCAAGTTTCTTAAACAGGGATACCGCCTCTTTATTAGCAATCCATTTCCACCCAGGGGCGATGGAATAATCCATAATACCTCTCTAAATTTGAACGGAATGCCCGCCGCAATCCTCCAGATGGCCATACTATGGAGACAAGGCGAACTGTGCAATTAAGAAGATACCACACCAACTCAGTTTGGTCAACCTTCAGCCCCAAATCCGTAGAATAGCGATTAAAGACCTCGATAGTCTACAAATCGCAATAATAGTCGAAATTTTACTTTATTTTACGTCTTTAAAATTGTTTTTACAGCTATTTTTGCCTTTATCAAGACAATAGCAAAAAATATCTTGACATTGATATTACAAATAGATATTCTTTGTAATCAATTTGTCATGAAACCATATAAACTGCATATTTTTGCATGCCATGGAAAAAATTGTTCCGGCGCCGGTTCTGAAAAGTTGCTTGAGCTCTTAAGAGACAGATTTGACTCAGAAGGCATATCAGACATAAAAACTTCCAAGAGTGGATGCCTTGGCGTATGTAAAGAAACAAACCCAAAAGGCGGGCTATGCCCAACCGTTGTCATCTACCCAGAAGGGGTATGGTATCATAAAATGACTGAAGGCGATATAGATGAGATAGTGAAGCAGCATATTAAAAGCGGCAAAATAGTGGAAAGACTTTTACACCATAAGATGTAAGAACTTTGAACCAAGAACACAAAAATAAAACCAAAAAGGAGAAAATGTAATGGTAAAAAGGACATTCGTTTTAAGCAGCATCTTTGCATTCATGCTTGCTATCGCTGTCTCGGGCTGCGGCCAGCAGTTAAAACAGGAAAATGAGCAGTTGAAGGGGCAGGTGCAGACCTTGACCGACGAAAACAATAATTTGAAAAATCAGGTGGCAAGCCTGAAAAAGGAAGCAGACGACATTAAGGCTCAGGCAGCATCATTGACCCAGGAAAGAGACAATCTGAAGAAAGAGATTGAGGCAGCCAAGGCAAAGGCCAAACCGGCAGAAAAAGCCAAACCGGCAGAAAAAAAAGGAACTCCAAAAAACAAAGCCGCAACAAAGAAAAAATAAAGTTTTTAAGTCTAAGTCTATGAATGTAAACCTACGCGCATACATATAGGTGTGGAAGCAAACATGAGATTTCTTGGTTCAAAGTATAAGGGGAGATTAAAAGCTCCCCTTTTTTATTTTTACATCAAATAATACAAAACAGGCACCCATTAATTTTTACGGACTTAGCAAAAATCTTTACAATGATTACCTTCTTAAGTATAATATCCACCTATTTATGGCAAATATTATTGATGGCAAAGCAGTTGCCCAGAAATTCAAAAACAAATTAAAAAGCGAGATTGATTTCCTTAAAAGCCATGACTTAAAACCATGTTTAGCTGTAGTGCTAGTTGGCAATAACCCTGCCTCCTTAGTTTATGTCAAGGCAAAGGGAAAGGTATGTGAAGAGATGGGTATTACCTCTTTGCAATACAACTTTCATAAGGATATTGTCCAGGAAGAACTGCTATGGCAGATATATCAATTAAACAACGACCCAAAGGTTCACGGCATACTTGCCCAGCTTCCTCTTCCGGACCACCTTGACGAAGAACTGGTTTTAGAGGCCATATCGCCTGAAAAGGATGTGGATGGCTTTCATCCTGTTAATGTAGGAAGGCTTGTCATCGGCAAACCGCTATTCCAGCCGTGCACCCCGTTAGGCATTATAAAACTACTTGAGGATACAAATATAGATTTGTCAGGAAAAGAGGCTGTGATTGCAGGAAGAAGCAATATCGTTGGCAAACCAATTGCCATGATGCTGCTTCAGAAAAATGCGACAGTTACTATTTGTCATTCCAAAACTCTTAATCTGCAAGAAAAAATAAAAAGGGCGGATGTTGTGATTGCGGCCGTAGGCAGGCCTAATATGATAAAGGGAGAGTGGATAAAACAAGGCGCTGTTGTTGTAGATGTCGGTGTAAACCGCCTTGACAACGGAAAGCTGGCCGGTGATGTGGAATTTGACGAGGCTTGTCAAAGGGCGGCATTTATAACCCCTGTGCCTGGCGGGGTAGGACCAATGACTATTGCCATGCTTATGTATAATACAATAGAGGCCGCGAAAAGACAGAGACTATAGCGGACGACAAAAATAAGCAGATGTAGTCTGCCCATTTATGGACGCTTTTAAAAACGCCGATGAATCGGCGAACTACAAATTTATGTCGCTGATTATAGGGATCAACAAATGATTATTACAAAACAAAAAGATTTTTTCAAGATACTGGAATATCTTAAAGGCAGAAACAATATCTACCTCTTTGGCTGCGATTCCTGCGCGGAACAGTGCGAAACAGGCGGAGACAAGGAAGTAAAGGCAATGGCTTATCTGCTTAAAAATGAAGGTAAAAAGATTACAGGTTTCTCAATACCAGCCGAAACATGCTACAGCATGCTTGTAAAAAAATATTTCCGTGAAGATAAGGATATGATTGAAAATGCGGACGCCTTTCTTGTGCTTGCATGCGGCGCCGGCGTGAAGGCGGTTGCCGATGCAGTTGGTGATGGGAAACCTGTATTCCCGGCCCTTGATTCTTTATATCTTGCAAATGTTACAAGATACGGTCATTTTTTTGAAGGATGCTCCTTGTGCGGAGACTGTGTTTTAGGGGAAACAGGAGGCATATGCCCACACACCCAGTGCCCCAAAGGACTTTTAAACGGGCCTTGCGGAGGCATGGTTAACGGCAAATGCGAAGTTAATATGGAAAATGACTGCGCATGGATAGTGATTTACAGAAGGCTGAAAGCGCAAGGAAGATTGGGTATACTGAAAAGGATTGCGCCTCCAAAAGATTACTCAAACAGCGTAAAACCAAGAACCGTAGTGGTGGAATCAAGAATGAAAAACAAGTAACGGTAGGGGTACAAAACAAGGAGGAAATGTATTTTTCTCTGCACTCCCATTTACCGGTATTTAACTATGCAAACCTTAAAACAATCTCTGGCTTCAAAAAAATTTACAATCACCGCTGAGATATGTCCGCCAAAAGGAACCGATGTCTCTGATTTTATCAAAAAGGCGCGGCTTTTAAAGAATAAGATAGCTGCAGCGAATGTTACAGACAACCAAAGGGCTGTGATGAGGCTCTCATCCCTTGCCTGCTCTGTACTCTTGCTGAAAGAAGGGATAGACCCGGTATTTCAGATGACTTGCAGAGACAGGAACAGGATTGCAATGCAATCAGATATTATGGGGGCATGGACCCTTGGCGTAAAAAATATCCTTGCCCTGTCAGGTGATCATGTATCCTTTGGCGACCACAGAGATGCAAAAGCCGTATTTGATATAGACTCTGTTCAGCTTGTTCAGGTTATAAGCAAACTTAATAACGGAACAAATATGAAGGATACTCCTCTGAAAGGCGGCACAGATTTCTTTATAGGCGCAGTTGTTGCGCCTGAGGCAGAGCCTGGGGAACCTGAGTTGATAAAGTTTGAGAAAAAGATAGAGGCAGGGACGAGATTTTTCCAAACCCAGGCCATATACAATATGAATCAATTCCACAAGTTTTATGAATATGCAAAGAAATTTGATGTCCAGATTTTAGCAGGCATCCTGCTTCTTAAATCCGCCAAGATGGCTCACTTCCTGAATAACAATGTTCCCGGCGTAACGGTTCCAAAACATTTGATAGATGAGATAGAAAAAGCCCCTGACCAGCTTGCAAAAGGCGTAGAAATAGCGGCCAGACAGGTGAAGGAGCTCAAGACATTTTGTGACGGCGCACATATCATGGCAATAGGCCAGGAAGAAAGCGTGCCTGCTATCATTGAAATGGCGGGATAAAAGAAGTATTCTATGAACAAGATATTTTCTATGCTGCCAGCAAGCCTGGTGATTTTAATTGCAACAACGATAACCCTCCATGCAACAACCATTTATGTGCCTGATAATTTTAAGACCATCAATGAGGCAGTAAAGAATTCCTCTCCCAAAGATACCATCATCGTCAACAACGGAAGCTACACCGAAAACATCTCTATTACAAAGCCTCTTACTATAAAATCAAGCAAGGGCGCAGATGCATCTATTGTCCATGCCCTCATCAAAAGTGAACCGGTATTTAAGATAAGTAATGCCAATGAGGTGTCTATCGTTGGTTTTACTGCAACCGGCTCTGAGATTGCAGGCATAGATCTGGATAATTCTCATAATGGACAATTCCTTAATAACAAAACTGTGAGCAATAAAAATGGAATTTCTCTTTATTCCTCCAATAACAACATCATGGCAAATAACATTGCCGATTCAAATGAACAGTATGGTATATATATTGAAGCATCAAATGGCAACACGTTGGAAAAAAATATTGCAAATACAAATAAAGACAAGGGTATTTTTTTAAACTCTTCAAGTTATAATAATCTGCTAAATAACACTGTCAATCTGAATGCATGGGATGGTATTATGCTTTGGTCTTCCAACAATAACCTATTGAAGGATAATGATGTATTGCGAAACAGGTATGCCATTGTCTTAGGCAGCTCTGATAACAACACCTTAATAAATAATTCTACATGGGCAAATATTTACATAATACTTCCTGTAGTTTTAATATATATAGGAATTTTGGTTTATATAATTCAGAAAAATCTCTCGCACTTTATATATAGGGAGTAAACATGTTTGAGATAACTACCATATTAGCATCTTTAGGACTTATTCTGGCAACCGTAAGCTTTATCAGCGGATTGCAGGCAGTGAAGAATAAAGGCTCTGCCGATTCAAAGATACATAAGCTGAACGGCTATTTATCCTTCGTTATTTATATTTTACTGGCTGGCTCATCTATTGGCGGAAAAGAGGTGGTACGATTATGGCCAGTTGCCGCATGGGCATCCGGTCTTGTGATTATATGTATAAAGATATGGGTCGTCAGGAGCGGCAGGGCTTACAAATATGCAAGCTGGGTTGGCATTATGTTGATTATTTTATGGCTGGTTATTATTTATACGCACATACAGCTTGGAAGCATGTCGTTTTTAAACCTATAAAAGTAAACCCTGTTAGAAAGGACGAGGCTTTCCAACAGGGTTTATCTCACCATCTTCAGGAAATACAACTACATTCCTTGCAAAATCTTTTCAAAAACTTATTGCAGGGTTGTCCCTGCTATCCCTTGTTCCTTTGGCGCAGTGGGCATAACCGGAGTGCCAAATTTATCATTAAATTTAGTTACTATATACAAAAGGGTTCTGTGATTCAAAAGAAGCCCCTTAAACAAATGGGTCTTTGTAAGGGTGTCAATATAGAACTCGTATGAAAACTGTATCTGCTTTGCGACACCCTCGTCGCCTAAATCCATATCGTAACTGTTCTCCGCAAATATGAGGTCATCCCTTATCTCAGAATAAAATCCCTCTCTCTTATCATCCTTCATCTTTTTAAGCTTTTCCACATGTTCAGGGGCAAGAGAAACACCGTTTAACAGAACAATCAATCCGGGATATTCTTTGGGCTGTATTACCCGCTGTCTTTTTTGCGAGCCAAGCGGATAATCAAGCTCAAAATGAAAATTCGCATTTTCATCCTTTACCTCGTTTATCTTATGCTGATTTTCAGCGAGCCATTTCTTGATTGCATCTCTTGCCTGTTCAGGTGTTGTAATCTCCATTTATATAAGTCTCCTTTCAGAATTATAAAAAAATGTCATTGCATCTTTTGGGTTAATGGCAGCATGTATCGCACGCAATCTCTCTTGATTCAACGGTCTTCTCATGGAACTTAGCCCTTTCGATAGCCTTCTGTTCATCAGGCAGACGCTCCCCCGACTCCTGGGGAACAAATGTCTTGTCTGCACGCTCCATCTTTGACATGATTGCCTGTTTCATCTCGTCATTGATATATTTCTTTACAAATTCAAAAAATTCATTGTCCTCTTTCCGTATATGGCTTCTCAGGGCGACAATGGCCGAGCCGATAATCTTGTCGTTTATATTTCCATCTCTGAGCGCCTCACGGAAGGTGTAGACAAGCGACACAATCTCACGATGGTCCTCATTTATACAGGCAACAAGACCTTCGCCAAACGGAACTAATCCCCTTAATGCGGGGAACAATATCTCCTCCTCCTTTATGCCGCCGTGGAGATGAAGGATATTGTCAAGAGCCGCTGTGGAAACCCACAGGCCCGCAATATCTCTTTTAACCAGATGCTCCTCTACCCTTTCCAATTTCTCCAGCACCTTCTTGTGTTCCGCTATCAGTGCGCTTATAGGGTCAGCTGCACTTCCGGGACCGTCTTTAGTAGGTTGCGTTATCTGCTCTTGCTCCGCAAGGTTTTCATCTCTCTCTGAAATAGCCAATACCTCAAATGGCTGTGAGAATCCCATGCGGCATGCATCCTTAGGGCTCTTGAATATCCTTTCTCCCTCATAAAAGGAAGACAGTTGGGTAAATAAGGATTCTGGCAAGGATAACTCCCCCTCTTTACAATAAACAACACAGGACGGATGCAGACACTTATACTTTATTGTTAATTCCTTCTCCGACATCTCTCTCACCTCTTGTTCCGGGTTTACCCTAAATGATTGCCTAAATATTAACATGGATAGCAACTCTTTGTCCACCTTTTTTACTTACCCCAAAAATAGATATTGGTTTTTGTAGAAACCTGCCTGTCTGCGTGCAACGCACAGGCAGGCAAGTTGGCTGCCGGACAACACACCCCTTTAGCCCCCTCTCTATAGGGGATTTAGGGGTGTGTTAAATATCCTGCAGCCCCAAAACTACTCGTGGCCGCTGCCCATTTCCATTTTATATGTCTGGCACAACTGAGAGCACCGTGTGCAGTAAAAGGTATGTGTCAGCTCATACTCTTTGTAAACCGGACATGTCTCGCAGATGCAATCCTTCTCGTGCTGGATTCTCTGGCTGGTTCCTACAAGCGGGAAACAGTAAGCGCCTGCAGGATTATCGCCTTTTACAAAGGTAGGACACCCAGCGCATTTGCATTTTTTCAGGACATAGCCTTGCCTCTTTTCGTACTCCTCCTTGCTTAAATCTTCCTCACCAAACCTGTCATACTCGCTTATCTTTGTCATAATCAACCACCTCTCTTTCAGGCTCTGCATTATTAAAACTTATGCTCAGCCGCCTAAAAGTAAGTATAGCTCATATATTGAAACTGTCAACCCTTTACGGAAAAGTGATTAATTGGCGCTTATCATTTTAACAATGAATAAATGCTGTAACCTGCAACAACTATCCCTGCGAGCAGATTCAGCGGCCTGGTGGCCTCTGACGGGTTAGGCATAAACATGACATCTATCCTCATGGCCTCTGTAAACCTATTTCTTATAATGGCAGCCAATATCAAGACCAGCCCATAAAAAATACCAAGCCACGTTGTTATCATGTCCAAGTTTTCCATGCTGAAAACCCCTTGTTTACCCCATCCCCACCCTAACCCTCCCCTTGAAGGGGAGGGAATGAGAGGAGTCCCTCTCCCTCAGGGAGAGGATTAAGGTGAGGGTGGGTTGTTTTTATCTTGCTTTGTGAGCCAAGTCTCATGCTTTTTTCATAATAAGAAAAAAAGGGAAGGCCGCACGGCCTTCCCTCTTACAATTACATCATTGACGCACTATTAGTGCAAGTGCAAGTCAATCTGCTTTACCTTCTCCTTTTCACCATCAGAGAGCTTATCCCACCATGTGCCGCCGGAGTTGCCGTAGTCAAACCGCTCTGCTCCCTTGCGGGTATAGTACCAATAGTTCAGGAACCAGGAATATGAATAGAAAATTGCGGCGCCTATGAAAAATGCAATGGCGCTGCCTGTTGCAGTAACGGACCAGCCGATAAGACTATTAAAGACAAACGGACCAAATGCCGCCCACGCACCTGTCCAGCCAAGCATCTGCGCACCCTTGGCAGGCGAATAGGCAAATATTATTGGGTATTGACGGAAGGTCGCGGCGTTGTTTGTCCCTGTCATAAAGAACATGAAGAGCATTATATAAAAGAACCCCGGAAACTGTTCAAGCCCGGTGGGCGTAAGGTATCCACCGAATATGAGGACAAGACAAGCAGCTATCTGTCCTAATGTGGTCCAAAACATACCAATGCTGCCGCCCCACTTGTCAAATATAGGGCCGGTGAGGGCACGGATAAGCCCGCCGATGAGCGGACCGTAAAAGGCATACTTCAATGGGTCCGGCCCGCCTTCAAACCCGCTGTAGACGACCTTTATCAACATAGGAAACGCAGCCGCATAACCGGAGAACGAACCGAATGACGTTATATAGGTTATGGTGCAGTTCCATGAATGAATGAGCGCCCTGTTCCTCATGCTGAGGATTTCAAACTGGCCCGCGAACCCTCTGGCCTTGACAGTAACGCTTCTTAGAAATACCACGGAAAGAATGAAGGCGATGATGAGCCACGGGATATACCAATACGCGGCGTTCTGCACCCAAATAGCCTTTTTAATCACATTCTTGACCGCTACGTCCGTAACAGCGCCTGCGGCATTTTTTTGAACAGGTGTAAATGGGGCGGTCCCGCCCACCAATATGCCCTTGGTCGGCTTTACTTCTGTGATCTTACCTGAGGCGTCTTTCACAACATCCGCCTTTATGGCCTTGACCGTATCGGTGTCTTGAACAACTACGTCCTTG
>JACRNJ010000019.1 GCA_016219285.1 Deltaproteobacteria bacterium | reverse complement strand
CAAGAAAAAGAATCCGCCGTGGATCTTTTAAAAATCTGAAAGAACTTATTAAGGTTATCAAACAATATATAGAGTCTCATAACCAGAACCCTAAAATATTCGCTTGGACTGCTTCCGTCCAATCTATTATGAGCAAAATATCTATAAGTAAAGAAGCGTTGGTAACACCACACTAGAACCACTCATTGCATTTAGTGCACTCTTTACATTACTCCAAGCAATTTGTATCCCACCAAGGCTTCTTCCTATCCCATCTACAAGATCATCAATCTTATTTTGAAGTTCTAAAGATAAACCTAATGCCTCAGATGTATAAAGAAAATCTCGACCCTTCAGAGCTAAAATCGTTTCACCTTCATGAACTTCTGGCATTTTTTGGGGAAGAGACGGAATGATCGAGTCATCAACATCAACATGTTCATCCCAATTACTTTCTACAAAATTGCTCAGATATTTAAGTATCCATGGGGATAGTTTATCCGAATAAGAAAGCAGTAACTCTTGTTTTGCGCGAGTCATTGCCACATAAAATCTTCTGATATCGCGAAAATGTTCTTCAGTTGGACTATCGTAAGTTGGTAGAATTCCATCAACGCAGTTAACTATACAAACCCTATCAAATTCGTATCCTTTTGTTTGTTCAAGATCAGACAAAACAATAGAATTTTCCTTCAAAATATCATTCTGCAACCCGTCAAGCAGTGGTAAATTCAACTTGGAGGCAAACTCTTTCAGCTCAAATAACGTGTAGCCTGCGATAGCAATACAACTTTTATGAGTTTTACTATCAAATTGCTGTAAAAACTTAATTGCAGAACCAATCTCGTGTGTAAGGTTTCTCCCCCTTAAAACCAGTGGCTTGGATGTCGAAAAATTTGCATACTCAGGCTTAAGGATTTCCTCATCTTCTTCTTGGCTAATCTCATCCGATACATTAGAAATATACACTTCATAGGCAGCCTTCAAAATCTCTCTGCTGTTTCTATAATTTTTGAGTATTTTAAGAGATCTATTCCTTGGAATGTCAATACCTGCCTGCTTTCCAGAATGTGCTTTGTGATATATTTGCTGGGCAATGTCCCCCGCAAAAAATAAATCATTCTGGCATTTCTTAACGAGTCTTCTAATGATCCTTAATTCCACTGCACCAAAATCCTGATATTCATCCACAAGAACAGCACTATATTCAGGTTTTATTTTATCTATATGCTTAAATAAAGCCGTTGCAATGCCTATATAGTCTATAACTCCGACAGCCACCATTTTGTCTTCCCATCCTTTAAGGGCGGTTAAGATTTTTTCACGCCATTGAGGTAGGAGTGGAATAAACCTTCCTTCTCTCTCAGTATCTAAATATTTTTTTCGTTCTTCCTCTGTGAATGCGCTTCGAATCCAGTCAAACTCTTGCCGAATATATCTTTCCGAATTAACAGACTGAGCATTGAAGGATTTGTGTATGTCAAAAATAACCCCTGCATCGTGATTATTATGTTGACAACGATAATATTCTCTCCATACCTCGTCTATATACTCCTTCCCATCCTTTGTTCTAGCCCAAGTATACTCGTCGTAAAGTTTCTTATTGTTTGGTTCAAATTGCTCTATATGTTCCTGACAAACCTCAAAGAAAGATTTAATTTTGATATTCTCTCTTAAGTTATCATCATGACATGTATAATCCACCAGTGTCTCAATAAGTCTTGCAAGCGATTTGTTTAAGGTTACGATTAGAACAGGTTTGTCTACATCCTTTGCCAGTCTAATAGCCCGTTTTACAATTATGCAAGTCTTTCCTGATCCGCTCACACCTGAAAGTTTCGCAGGGCCATCAAAATCCTTATCTATGACCTGTTGCTGTTCAGGATGCATAAATAACATCCAATCTTGATATACTGCCGACTTCATAAAATGTAGCATCAATTGTTGATATTCGTCCGAGCCAATTACAACCTCTTTGGTTGTATCACCAGCCTTAATTTCAATAATCTCCTTCTCAGATATATCTTCGATATTACGACTTCTTCCTTTGTAAAGATCTATATGCTTAAGCACATTTTCAATATCGCCATTTCTGAGAGAAATTAATGCCTCCAAAATCAAATCCTGTGTTTTTTTATTGTCTATTTTTTCAACAATTCTTAGAATTTGGTCATCAGTAGATATTGTTTCCAATTGATTTAACTCCAAAATTATAGTTACTGGTTTAACATCTTCTAATAGTTCATCTAAATAGACTTTTTCTATACGCTCCAACAGTCTATAGGCTGTTAAATCTGCTTTCGGTGAATACTCAGTATTAATCAACTCGCTCCCTTTAGAAATTTCTTGCAGTTCATTTCTACTGTTCATAGTAAAACGTTTTCCACGGTTTTGTTCCAACCAGCGTTCACATTCATCATGAGTTCCAACATAGAGAAATATACGACAATTGCTTTGTTGAACTGTAATCAATCTATACCCATCCTTCAAATCATACTTAAAACAATTTTTAATGCGGGTTTCTCCATGGTTAGTTAGTTTATGCTGTTCAAAGGGATCAGATACCTCTCTAGATTTCTTACCTAAAATGCTATCGACGGATTCAACCTTTCTCCTATCATTCCCTCCTTTTTGATACAGTTCGTGTAACGAACGATTAAAACTCTTATGGCAAAAAAATTTAATACCCATAATCTCACCTTCCAGGAAATTGGTTTATATTCAATTGACTACGATAAAAACAATCTTCTATTCAAACTTTTGCCTTTACCTTTGTATAACTCTCCACATATGTTCCTGTTTCTTCAAGGGCAGTCCTTAAAGAAACTGACACAAACAGCAATCATTGTCTGCCAGAGCAGAGATTGCGGAGCCTTCTCTGGGATTGCTTCGGGACTTTGTCCCTCGCAATGACAGGTATGGGTAGTGATTGCAAAAATGTGTTTCATACCAACATCCTTTTTGAGAGCAAAATCCTTTTCACAAAATCTTTTCTCTATCAAATATTTCCTGAACCTCTATCAGGAACTCTTTTAAGTTCACCCTTTTGCAGCCTGCTGATGAAAAATCATGTTCTAAAGGGTCTTCAAATGTATGCCTGTGCCACTTGCCGCATATTGAGTCCCTTCCATATATCCGCTGCCCTTTGTTTATAAGAACAAACCCAACCGTATCATTTTCCACATTGACATAGACTTGAACAAATAAATCTTCCTCTATGATAAGTCTGTATTTTACAGTGTTCTCTGTTTCGTCAATCCTAACAACTCTTTTTATAAAAGGAAATCTTAAAGAGGTTTCTTCTATTTATAAGACGACCTTCTTTATCACTGAATGCCCCTTAACCTCTTAATCTCTGCCTTTACTGTTTTAATTCCATCCTGCGAAGACTCCCATTCCCACAGGTCATTTTCAACCTCATATGCATAACCTTTTTTCGCCACTATCCCTTTTTTCTTAAATTCTGAAAGGGTAACGTTGTATTTTTTTTCAAGATTTCTTACAGTCAGTTCATACCTGTTTAACCGCCTTAGCAATTCTTAATATCCCCCTCTACTTCTATGGTATTGACAATATCAATTAAAGAACGAGATATACTTAATGACCCTGCCATAACATATCCTCCTTGTTTTTTAGTATTGCTTCTATCAGTTCACGCTCAAAAATTGCCCAGATGCAAGCCCTTGACAAATTATGTGTTTTGCCGAAGCAAAACACAAAACTCTTTTGCCTTTGGCAAAGGAGATAGTTTGTCAAGGGCAAGGCGCTGTAGTTTGCCGATTTACATATCTGCGTGCCTGGCTGCGTGCAACGCACAGGCAGGTCGGCGCTTTTATAAAGACGCCCATGGGGCGCCCAACAGAAGGTTGGGTCGGGCAAGCTACAGATATGTGAGCAGCGCAACAACGGAGACAACACCGCAGATGGCTGTTTTTCAGCGTGTCCTTCAACACAGCGGGGAATTCTGAAAGAATTTCCCGCTCCATTACATCTACAACAACTGCCAACTTTGTTATCTCTGCATATTGGCTTGATAGCTCCATAAATTTTGGCAAAGAGACAACAGGAAGATTATCAACACAGAAAAATTTCAAATCCTCCAGAACCTTGATGGCTGTGATCTTGCCTGAGCATGAATGGCCGCTGATTATGACGAGGCGAACATTCTTCATTGGAAAAAATAGAATCCAGAAGTCAGAATCCAGAATAAAAAAGTTTTCGCTTCTTATTCTGACTTCTGACCCCTGTCTTCTGGCTTCTTTGTGCTTAATGCTATATCCAGATTCCTCTTAAATTCCAGAGCTGAATGATAGCCCATTATTTTCAAAAGCTGATTCCTAGCCGCAATCTCAACGATTGTAGCAACACTTCTGCCAGGGCTGACAGGGATCCTATGAAAAGGCAGCTTTATACCCAGTATTTCGTGCAGCCCCTCTTCAAAACCAAGCCTGTCATATTCTTCATCCGGATCCCACTGCGTCAGTTCTACCACAACATCCATCTGTTTCTTTTCCCTTATGGCAGTTATACCGAACAGGTCTTTCACATTTACAATACCAAGCCCCCTGACCTCCATGTGATATTTTATGATATCGGACGCTATGCCAAACAGGATAGCCGGAGACATCCTCTTTATTATTACCGCATCATCCGCAATAAGCCTGTAGCCTCTTGTAATAAGGTCTAATGCGCACTCGCTTTTACCAATACCGCTCTTACCAAGGATTAATACTCCCACACCAAGGATATCAACAAATACGCCATGCATGGTTGTCATTGGGGCCAACCGTTCTTCAAGATATTTGGTAAACCGTTCAATAAAGAGAGATGTGGTAAGGTGTGTGGTTAAAAGCGGGGTCTTTTTTCTCTCCGCAAGGGCGAGTAAAAAAGCAGGTGGTTTCTGTCTTTTTGTAACTATAAAACATGGGGCATTTACCCTCTTCAACAGCTTAAGTGTTCGTTTGAGTTTGTCGGGAGACAGGCTGTTCAGATAATCCACCTCGGCCTTCCCAAATATTTGTATCCTTTCCGGATGAAGCTTTTCCAGAAGACCTGTCAGCAGCAGACCGGGTTTCTGAATGCGGGATGTGTTAATCTTGTTTGAAAGGCCATTTGCCCCTGCCGCAAGTTTCAACCCGAATCTTTCTGCCGCTTCCTTTAAGAGATCACCTGCTGAGATGGTTGCCAAGTCGCCTCTCTCCATTTAAATTATGCAATCTGCATTTTGCATTTAAGTTTGCAGCTTCCTGTCCTCTTCAGCTATTATGTTATATATCTCCTCCCGGGTTGATGCCGCCATAAGTTTATCTCTAAACACAGCATCTTTCAGAAGACGTGATATTCTTGCTAAAATCTTGAGGTGCGCAGTAGTGGAATCTTCAGACGCTGCTATCAAAAAAAACAGATGGGCAGGCTTTTCATCCAAGGATTGAAATTCTATACCTGATATGCTTCTGCCAAAAAAAATAATACTGCTGTTCAGACCTTTGAGCCTCGCATGAGGAATTGCAACGCCATAGCCGATACCTGTACTGCCAAGCCTTTCCCTTTCAAGAATCACCTCCAAAAGCCTCTCTTTGTTAAAACCGCCAACTCTAAAGGTAAGCCCTTCCACCATCTCTTCAAGCGCTTCACGCTTATCCCTTGCCTTTAGGTCTGGTATTATGCAATCCCGATTCAGGATATCAATAAGTCTCATATTACGATTTACGAATTACGATTTACGATTTAAAAATCTAAAATCGCAAATCTTGAATCGTAAATTTTTTACCTCTGCCCGGTATCTATCAGACCGTAGTTTCCGTCTCTTCTTTTGTAAAGAACATTTATATTGTTAGAAGCAGCATCGGTAAAAACCATGAAATCATTATTCAGCAAATCTATCTGCATAACAGCCTCGTCTATGGACATAGGCTTTAGAAAGAAATTCTCGGTCTTTATTATCTTTGGCTCAGCGGTTTCACCCAATCCCTCGGATGAAAGGGTATTAAGTTTTGCATTTAATGGCTTAGCGCTGCTGCTTATCTTATGACTTTTTATCTTTTCTTTATATTTCTTTACCTGCTTTTCCATTTTATCCATAACCTTGTCTATGGCGGAATAAAGGTCTTCAGTCTGTTCTTCCCCTTTTATTATTGCCCCATTTGCTATAATCGTGACATCAGCAATATGCCTGAATTTTTCTACTGATAAAACCCAGTGCACCTCAATAGGCTCGCTGAGATACTTCCTTACTCGTTCCGCTTTTTCTATCGCATAATTTCTAAGCGCATCAGATGAATCAATATGCCTAAACATAACGGTGATATTCATCCTTAATATCCTCCTTTGTTTTAAATTGCGATTTCAGATTGTCGGTTTTAGATTTTTAAGTTTTTAATTCGTAAATCGAAAATCGAAAATCTTTCAAAACAATCTTTTCCTTTTGCTGGTCGGTAGTATACCCATAGCCTCTCTATATTTTGTTATCGTCCTCCTGGCAATATCTATACCTGAACTTTTTAATATCTCCAATATCTTTTGGTCGGATAGAGGCTTGGTTGCATCTTCCGCTGCATATATATTTTTAATTTTTTCCATAATACTTTTAGATGACATATCCATACTGTCATTTGTATTTATCTTTGGACTGAAGAAATATTTCAGCTCAAAGATGCCATGCGGCGTATGCGCATATTTATTTGAAGTAACCCTGCTTATAGTAGATTCATGCATGCCTATATCTGCCGCCACATCCCTCAGGATAAGGGGCTTTAAAAAACAGGCTCCGTTATCAAAAAACTCTCTTTGAAATTTTACTATGCTCTGAGCAACCTTATATATAGTACACTGCCTCTGATGAATACTTTGTATCAACCATCTGGCTGAACGGAGCCTCTCCTGCACATATACCTTTGTTGCATCTGCTCCTTTGCCGTTTTTAGCAATCAAGGCCTTGTAATAAGGGCTTATCTTTAGTTTTGGAAGACCGTTCTCATTAAGCAGTATTGTATAATCTCCGTTAACTTTCTGTATGTATATATCAGGGACTATCACAATATGTTCGGACTGCCCATAGGTACTGCCAGGACGGGGGCACAACCGCATAATAATCTTTACTGCCTCCACAACCCTATCCATCGGAATCTTTAAGGCCGCTGCTACCGCCTTATAATTCTTCTTTTCAAGATTATTAAGATGCCGGCTGATTATTTCTTCAACAACCTGTGTTTTGCACTCAAGAAATTCAGCCTGTATTAAAAGACACTCTTTCAAGGTTCTTGAACCAACGCCTACAGGGTCAAACTGCTGTATCTTCTTAATAACTTCTTCAACCACTTCCCCTCTCGCGTCAGACGCTTTTGCTATTTCCTGTGTTACAGATTTTAAATAAACTGCTTCATCTCCATTGCTTCCATCAAACCTTAAATAACCGTCTTCGTCAATATTTCCTATGATAAACTCTCCAACCCGGGTCTCTTCTTCCGTGAACGGAGAAAGATGAAGCTGCCACATCAAGTGTTCTGTTAATGTTGGTTTTTTAGTAAGAGCGGCCTCAAATGACGATTCTTCCGTATCTTTTGATACAAAACTTGCAGCCAGAGGCCTTTCATAACAATTTTCCAGATATGCCTCCCAATCTATCTCTCTTTCTTCGCCTTTTGGGGCAGAAACCGCATTTGCATCATCCGAACTTCCATCTTCTTCCAGCACCGGATTACACTCCAACTCTTCCCTTACCGTTTCTACAAGTTCCAACCTGGAAAGCTGGAGAAGTTTTATAGCCATCTGCAGCTGCGGCGACATTACCAGCTGCTGAGATAGTTTTATGTCTTGTCTTAATACATGCACCATAGGCTTTGTGATTTACGAATTACGAATTATGAATTACGATTTTTTTAAATCTAAAATCTTAAATCGTAAATCTAAAATAGTGATCTTTCTCCTAAGTATGCCTCTCTTGCCTTTTTGCTTTCCATTATCTCCTGGGGCGTTCCTTGCTCTATTATCTTCCCTTGGTCTATAATATAAGCCCTATCGCATATACCAAGTGTCTCTCTCCAATTATGGTCTGTCAGCAAAATACCTATCCCCTTGCTCTTCAGTTTGATTATTATATCCTGAATATCAGCCACTGCTATAGGGTCTATGCCTGCAAATGGCTCATCCAATAATATAAAAGAGGGAGAATTAACCAGAGATCTTGCTATCTCTACCCTCCTCCTCTCGCCGCCGGAAAGAGTATATGCCTTGCTGTTTCCCAGGTGGGCAATGCCAAGTTCATCAAGAAGTTCTTTGAGCCTTTGCTCCCCTTCCTCTTTGGGGAGTTCAAGAAATTCAATAACTGCCATAATATTTTTTTTTACAGTAAGTTTTCTGAAAACAGACGGCTCCTGCGGAAGATAACTTATACCCTTCCTTGCCCTTTTATACATAGGAAGATTTGTAATATCCTCATCCCCCAAACATATCTTCCCTTCCTCTGGCCAAATAAGGCCTACCACCATATAAAATATAGTTGTCTTGCCTGCGCCATTCGGACCAAGAAGCCCCACCACCTCGCCGCGCCCAACCTCCAGACTCACCCCGCCTACCACCCCTCTTCCTTTAAAAGATTTTACAATGCCTTCGGTTTTGAGCTTAATTATTTGCATTTCACCTTTGTTTTTTCATTTTTCGGATGCACAACCGCCATTACTCTATTATTACCTCCGCCTTCTATCAAACTTTTATCCTCATCCAGAAAGATTGTTATCTTATCCCCTTTAACCACATCGCAATCCTGCTCCACCTGTGGATTGCCTGTAATCACTACCACCCTGGTTTCTCTATTGTAAACCGCCTTCTCACCGGTTGCCACCTTGTTTAACTGAACCATTTTCACATTACCCATTGCTATCATTTCCTTTATCTCCTGTGCTTCGGCATAATATATATGCAGCTCATTTGAATAAAGAATATAATCCTTCTGCTGGACCGCAACATCGCCTTTAAATATAACCAGGTTATCCTTCTTTCTGGCCTCCATGTTGTTTGATGTGATTGTTATAGGCTGGGCGCTGTCTATAATTGCCTTATCTTCAGCAAAAACAAAGCAGGTGGAAACAAGAAGTAAGAAGCAAGAAGCAAGAAAAAAACTTGCCTCTTGCCTCTTGCCTCTTGCCTCCTGCCTCTTGCCTCTTTTACATTGCCGCATCTTTCAATACTGTCCTGACATTTGCCAGTACAGAAGCCCTTTCTGTTACCATATCTGCTAAAAACCCAATACCATCAATTCTGATATTGGGCCCTGTAAAGATTACTTTATCCTTTGTGCTTATCTGTTTTACTACTGCGGTATATTTCACCGAATCGGTTTGAAGTTGATAGCCATCCGCTGATGTAACAACCACATCTCCAAAAATATCCATATCTTTAGTATCGTTTCTTAGTTTGCCTGTTTTTCCTTCCAATGTATAGTTGATAGCATTCTTTGAATAAAAAACAACCTTCACATTCTCAAAAAGTGTAAGGTTGTCATTCTTAAAATATTGGGCTGAATCTGCCTCAAGCTCCCATTCCTTTTGGCCGTCTCTGGTCTCTGCATACATGGCCTTCTCAATCCTTATATCAGCAGTAGAAAGCCTTACAGCCACACCGCTTAAATCTTTATGCATAATAGAGTTTATATAGAGGGCTATCCCTATGGTTGACACAGATGCAATCAAAAATACGGCCAGAATTAGTTTAATCTTATGTTTCACAGCAAGAATTATACCATTCTAATTAAATATGTAAAGATTTTAATGTTGGGTGCATCGATTACACCCTCCCCACCAAAAATTTTGTATGTGAACGAAGGCAGATTGCGCAGATTTTTAACTCTTGAAACCTTGGAAACAGTCATGCTTTACTCAAAAAATATCTTGCTGTCACTTCATCCCATCTCCCCTGCGCTTTAAGTATCAACTCGCAAACCTCACGAACCGCGCCATATCCACCGCTTTTTACCGTTACATAATCCACATATTTTTTTACATCCTTTACTGCATCCGAAACAGATGCAGCAAAACCAACCCTGCGCAAAAGCGGTATATCCACCAGCTCGTCTCCAATAAATGCGACATCCGCCGGAGATAGTTGTTTCTTATCTATGATACCCTCAAAGGCCGCCACCTTATCCATTGCCTTCTGGCAGACTATTTCTATACCTAGGTTTTTTGCGCGGTGAAGCACAACACTTGACTCTCTTGCCGTAATGATTGCCACATCTATACCTGCCCGCATTAAAAGCTTTATGCCGTGTCCGTCCTTAACATCAAACACCTTTGTCTCTTTTCCGTCATCATCATAGATAATGCGGCCGTCTGTCATAACGCCGTCCACATCAAGGATGAGAAGTTTTACGGATTTTATCTTTTCTATAAGATGGAGAGATAGTTTTTTAGGCATGGTTGCCTCTTAAATACAGACACAAGACATTGGCCTTGAGTCTAAATTGATTCTACTTTGATTTTAAAACCTACCTCAAAACTCTGCCCCATTGCAATATCCCAGAAAAATAAAATACACGCTCCTTGAAATATCCTCTCAAATCCAGCCTCTGATATTGAAACTGTCTCTATCGGAAACCTCCAGAAAGACGTGTCCTTATCAAAATTGAAAGACACCCTCATCTGTGTCCATTTATCAACAAGGCCTAACTGTTTGATGCAGGCAACCTCTCCTGAACTGCCAAACCCCAAATCCCCTCTTGCCACCCCTTTTTCAAAATGGTGTTGAGAGGGTTGAATATCATAAAAACCAGCTGTGCCGTCACAGCACGGCAAAATAAGATTAAATTCTATGCCAAACCGCAAAGAAAGTTCGGAGTTCGGAGCTATAGGTGCCCGTAGAGCCGGCGCTGAGTTTAAAACAAGATTTTCTACACGGTATTTTACATCTATCTCATTATCTTTGACGGTTATTTTCTTCTCCACCAGAATTGATTGGCTTTTTACCTTCCCCACCTTGCTTAAAATAAGTTCTGCTGATTGCTGAGCGCTGATTGCTGAGCGCTTTTTATAGGAACCGTTAAAAAAATCTCCCATTTCCTCGTACTCCGACTTTCTGAAGGCATCCAAAGTCTCTTGTTTTTTTAAAAAATGGTCTGCCAGCGATGCCCTTTGCTGCCTGTCAAAAAAGAGATAATTTTCCAGACCTTCTTCCTTTGATGCTGTTAAATCATGGATGCTTTTTGTCTCGCCTGCGCCTTGTTTTTCTCCTTGGAGTTTTACCTTGTAATGATATCCCTCCTCCCATCTGGAAAGCGTATTGGAAAGATTTACATTCTTACTCCTGTAATCAAGCTCTACAATAGAACCGCCTTTATGAGGACTGAAGAAGATATTGAGGTCTTGTGTTCTGACAAGGATTTCATTAAAGGTGTCGGCATCAAAGTCTGCCTCCTCGCATGAAAAGCAAGAAGCAAGGGGCAAGAGGCAAGATTTATTTCTTGCTTCTTGGATCTGGCTTCTGACTTCTAACTTCTGGCTTCTGGCTTCTTCTAAGACATTCTCTGCCTTAATAAGATTCTCATATACCGCTCTTCTCAAATGAGGCAGATATAATCCTCCAAATATGCCATGCCAGTACGCATCATTGCACTGGGCCTGGTATAAATGATGAAACGGGGAATCGGGGAAGGGGAGAATAGGAGAATTTATCCCCGTTTCCCCGTTTCTCCGATTCTCCGATTCTTTACTCAATTCTTTGCTCACCAAGAGCATCCTCTTGTGCATCCAGTTTGCCTCGGGGTATTTGGCAAAGAAATTTCTCCAAAAACCGCCCTGCATAAATCTCAATAACCGCTCTCCGTCAGGCCATGCCTTAACATCATTAACCAGACTCGTGTATCTCTCCGACGCTTCGGCAGGCAGCGCCCATTCGCCCATCTCCATATAAGATGTTGTAGGCAGATAGACCCGGCCAAGAGGCTCGTTGTTATCCAGATATTCAGAGAAAGTTACAGGCTTTATAAATCCCCTGCTCCCTGCAATGGCCTCAAGAAATTTCTGCAGCCACTCCTCTTTGTAAACCCATTGATGTGTGCCCGGCCATGTGCCGAACTTTTCGCCATCATCAGCAAATATGGCCGCAGGGTTTGAACCAAGTGTTTCAACCCATCGTGCGTTCTCTACAAACCTATCAACCGTCTGAAACGGGATGATATATCTGAGCCGTTCACTCCCCGGAAATACCTTCAATGCGCCGCCTAAATCTTCTGTTACGTAATAACCTGCCAAAGCCTCTTTCTTAAGCCCTGCCTTTACAAAATGATAGTCGTCCACAACCACATACTCCATGCCTGCCTCTTTCAGATAAATAGGGAGATGAGGCTCCCATATCCTCTCTGCAAGCCACATACCCCTTGCCCTTTTGCCGAAGAGCTCCTCCAGTCTGTCCGACATCATCCGTATCTGGCCAACCCTGTCCTGCGGCGGAATGACAGTCAATATGGGTTCGTAATACCCTCCGCCAATCATCTCCACCTGCCCCCTTTTTATCATCTCTCGAAGCGTCTCAATATATTCCTTATGATTTTCCAAGAGCCAGTCAAGGAGATAACCAGTTATATGAAAGGAAAGTTTTATAGATGGGTATTTTGAAACAGCCTTGAGGAATGGAAGGTATGCATTTCTGTAACTCTCCTCCATTACATCTTCAAAATTACCTACGGGCTGATGATTGTGGATGCAGAAGATAAAATTCAGCAAACATAAACTCCTTTGACATTACGATCTCTTTGAATTCTTCATATTTTATACTATCCCCGAATTTCTGCGCCTGTTTTTCTTGAATCGGAGATGCTCTATCTTTTGATAGCTGTCTGCCCAGTCTGTTTGTATCCCATTCTGATGGCTTATTGTATTACAGAGGGCATTCTAATGTATTTGTCTCTAATTTGCAATGTATCATAAATACTATGGTAATGCAACTTGCTTATTCCTCTTGGTAATGTAAACTTCTCTGTGTAAATTCATTGAACCATAAAAAAAGAGGGTGTATTCTCCATGTATTATCAGCAAAATAAAACAAAGGAGGAATACACCCATGTTGCACAAGGCAACGGTAAGAAATGTAAACCGAGCAT